>NZ_BAAKGN010000009.1:0-40628 GCF_059704265.1 Secundilactobacillus sp. MJ173 | reverse complement strand
AATCTATAACTTTTTATAAGTTATCAGTAGCAGGATTTATCGTGTCTAAACGAAAAATAACAATGATCGTATTGAGTTTATTGGTTATCATTGGCTTGGGATTTGCTGGTTATTCAGCAATGAACAAGGGTAATAAGTCGGCCAATAATACGTATAGCAGCGATAAAACATCGGCTAGCAGCACAGCCAAAGCACCTGCTAAGAGTGCCAGCTCGGCTAGTTCTACGGCAACTTCAAAGCCGGAAGAAAAAGCTACTGGCAAAACAAAGAGTAGTGCTGCAGCTTTAAAGAACGAAAGTCAGGAAAATAAGTCTCAGGCAAAAATTGCGACAATCAAAAAGAACCATCATAGTTCTGCTGCAAAGGTGGTCGCAACCGCCAAAACACCGTCTAAAAGGGCAAGTACCTGTTCGTTGACAGTTCGAGGCCCCATTAGTAAGGGCAATAAAGTGATGCTTCGGGGCACCCGAGTTGAGATTACCAGGGGCGAGACGGTTGCTTCGGTATTGAAAAAAGTCGCTAAGGAAAAACACGTTTCGTTGGCTTATCAAGGAGGCGGCGGTAGCACATATATTCGCGGGATTGGCGGCCTGTTTGAATTTGATCACGGTTCTGGTAGCGGCTGGTTATACTCAGTGAACAATAAATTCCCTGGTTATGCGGCTGGAAAGAAAAAGGTTAAAAGCGGTGACAACATTCAGTGGCTTTATACGGAGAATTTAGGTAAGGACCGTCATTCCCCAGTAGCAAGTCAACATTAATTAACGAAAGGATTTGTGACTAATATGAAAAAGATGAAAGCACTATTGTTGATGCTTGGGACTGTTGGTCTCGCTGCGGGCTTTATGGCGGGGACTGCCCACGCATCTACCCCATATTATACGAAATCGATTAATTCCAGTGTCAGCTATATTAAAGGACATACGAAAAAAAGTGAGCTTAATTGCTGGGATGCGTTGGCAGTAAAACGTTCACCGCATGGTATGAGTTCAGCAGCTAAGAAAGTATTTGCCAAAAGCTTAGCAGGTCAGTTTAAAGATTTAGATGGTCATTACGCAGCGGTTGATTATGAACGAACGCTGATTGGTGCGGTATCAATGGGGTATAATCCAACCAAGTATCGTGGCAAAAACTTAGTGAACGGCATTATTAAAACAGCGCCTAAGTCAAACGCGGGCGTTCTGGCAAAAATTTTCGGTATCATTGCTCTCAGTACGAAAAACTATGGTAGTAAAAGTAATGCAACTATCAAAACCCTAGTTTCTCAAGTTGTTAAAGCCCAAGATTCAAAGGGTGGCTGGGAAATCAGTGGTCACACTAGTGATGTAGACGTTACTGGTATGGCGCTGATGGCATTAGGGATGCATAAGAACTATAGCGGTGTGAACACTGCTATTTCAAAGGCAGTTAAGTTACTTGAAACTAAGGCATTTTCGAAAAAAACGGGTGATTTTGTGATTGCTGGTTCGTTTTCTAAGAAAGCTAACGCAAACTCTGATGCTTTGGCAATCGCAGGACTTTCTGCAGTGGGCGTAAACCCAGAAAAACTGAAGACAAAGAGTGGCGTGACACCCATTAAGCGTTTAATCAAATATCAAAAGTCATCTGGTCAATTCAGATGGTGGATGGGAAGCAACTCCGGTTCGCTGCAGATGGCGACCCAACAGTCTGCTTATGCTCTGGAGCAGTACAGTTACTTCAAGGCCAACAAGGGCTCTATTTTTAAATTCTAATTTGTCTAAGGAGGGGTCATCATGAAAGCTAGCAAAATGATTAAATTTGCCGTAGTGGGTGTGCTGACAGTCTTTGGCTTTGTTGGGGCTGCTACAGTCACCACAAATTACGCTGAGACTGCTCAGGCAAAAACGACCAAGGTGGTCAAGGTATCCTATAGTAAGGTTTCCAAAAAAGCGTATCACGTGACCAGTGGTAGTTTTTATTCCACAAGTCATCTGACGAAGGTGAACCACTATGGGAAGAACTATAAGCACACGACCTTTTATTCGTATAAAAAAGCGACAATCAAAAAAAGTAATCATAAAACGTATTCCTACGTTTACGTTAAGTCTGCAGACAAAAAAGTGAGTGGCTGGATCTGGCATAGTTATCTTAAAGCGGGTAAAGCGTCAGCCGTTAAGAAGTCATCGTCAACCAATAAGGGTGTGACGAAGCCGGTCACTGTACGCATCTACGGCCCTATTAGCACAGGCAATAAGGTGTTGGCTTCTGGCAACATCACGTATAAAAAAGGCGCGACCGTTTTTAGCGTCTTGCAGAGTTTGTCAAAGCAAAAGGGCTTTAAGATTGGCTATTCTGGTAGTGGCAGTTCGGCGTATATCACGATGATTAATGGCAAATACGCTGGATCTGGCGGAGCTGGCGGTGGCTGGCTTTACAGTGTTAACGGTGCTTATTCAAGCTACAGTGCCGGTGCTTATAAAGTTAAGAGTGGAGATGTCGTTCAATGGGTATGGACACAAGGCAGCGGCGATCGCGGGTGGAACGGGTAAGCCGTTCGACTCTGGTTTTTGAACAACTCAATCCGTGGGTGATGTTTACTTATTACGTTGTGACAATTGCCTGTTCAATGGTTTTCTTGCACCCCATCTTTTTATTGGTTGAACTGCTTTTAGTCGTTTGTGTGGACTTTGTTGCACATACCGGTAAACAAATGCTAATGGTTTTGGAAGGCAGTCTGTTCATGACTGCCTTTATCATGATTTTAAATCCTTTGGTCAATAATCGAGGGACACACGTTATTTGGACGTTTGGAGGCACCATTATTACTGCCGAATCGATCTTCTACGGGTTTATGATGGCCTTGTCTTTGATCATCGTGCTGTTAACCTTTCTGTCTTATAACAAGGTATTGACCAGTCAAAAATTCATGTATTTATTCTCAAGAATATCGCCGAAACTTACGTTATTAACCATGATTACTTTGCGGTTTGTGCCACTGTTCATTTTACGGCTAAAAAATATTTCGCAAGCGCAAAAAATTCGTGGGATTGCGGTTACGAAAGGAAGTAGCCGCCAAAGAGGGCTTGGTGTGGTCAAGATGATGCAGGTTTTATTGATTCAGTCTTTCACTGATGCACTCCAGACAGCAGATTCCATGAGTGCTCGGGGTTATGGCAGTGGTAAACGTTCCAGTTATCAGCGCTATCGTTTTACCACACGTGATTTTATATCACTGGCCTGGTATCTGCCCCTAGCCGGAATTTGCTTCTACGCAGCTAGTCGTGGTATTGGCCGAATGACGGTTTATCCGAGTTTGGGAACGATTGCATTGACGCCTACCGGTTGGTTAGTGCTACTTGGCGTGGTGTTGCTGTTTAGTTTTCCGTTAATTCTAGAAGCATGGGAGTGGCTATGGTGGAACTTATTAAGGTCGTAGATTTTAACTTTGAATATTCACTGGCAAAGCACAAGAGTTTGTCAGATATTAACCTCACCGTTAATTCTGGTGACTTTATTACGATTGCTGGGGATTCCGGCAGTGGTAAAACAACGCTGCTACGACAAATGAAACCGGAACTGTGGCCTGTTGGAAAACGTGCAGGTGAGATTTATTTTGAAGGTCAACCAATCTCAAAACTACCCAAACGGGAAAGCGCGCAAAGTATTGGCATGGTGTTTCAAAATCCTGACGATCAATTGGTGATGGATAATGTCATTCAGGAATTAGCGTTTTCGTTGGAGAATATCAATGTGCCAACTGATGTGATTCAGCAGCGGATTGCTGAACTGGTTAGTTTTTTAGGCCTGCAAGACATCTTGTATGAAAACGTACAGAACCTATCAGGTGGGCAAAAACAGTTGGTTAACTTAGCGGCAGTTTTGATTTTACGGCCGAAATTACTGATTTTAGATGAACCAACGGCACAGTTGGACCCCATTGCCACCAAAGAATTCATTTCATTGCTGAGTCGGGTTCATGATGAACTTGGAATTGCTATTGTGATGAGCGAACATATCTTAGATGACGTATTGCCGTTATCAAATAAACTCTGGATTCTTCAGCATGGGGAACTAAAAGCTAAGGGATCTGTAGCTGAAGTCTTGAAAAGCATCTCTCAAGAGCCTCATCTGAAAAGCTTCATTCCAGACGTGCCCTACCTTTTCTTACAGGAAGACTTACCGAATAAGCTGCAGTTAGCTGACCTACCGCTGACAGTGGCAGCAGGGCGCGAGGTGTTGCAGACTAATCACGTTAAGTTGAATGGCAATCTTCAAGTTAGGGATGACCAGTCCCAACAGCCAGTGGTCGCAAAACTATCTCACCTTGCATTTGAGTATGATAAAAATGGCAATTATATTTTAAATGACTTGAATTTAACCGTTCATAAACAAGACTGGCTCGCAATCATTGGTAAGAATGGGACCGGCAAAACCACCTTATTGAAGTCCATCATGGGATTACTGTCATTACGACGCGGACGGGTTCAGCTATTAGGTAAAAAATTAAGTTATTGGTTAAAAAATACGGATCAATTTTACAGGGAAGTTTCCTACCTCTCTCAAACCCCAAGCGACTATTTTAGCTACGATACAGTACGTGAAGAATTTGTTGAGCGTGCAAAACAGCTGAAGATAGATGATCCAGAATCTGCAGCTGAATCAATGCTCAAAAAACTCACCATTGAAAATATTGCTGACCGCAATCCGTATGATGCCAGTGGTGGTGAACAGCAGCTGATTGCCCTTGGGATACTACTGTTTTCTAACCCCAAGCTACTGTTTATGGATGAACCAACAAAGGGGTTGGATCCTATCCGACGTCAGGAACTGGGTGATATTCTGGAGAAACTGCAGGTGGAGCAGGAGCTGACCGTTGTAATGGTGAGCCATGACATGAATTTTAGTGCCCAGTTTGCGACTCAATGTGCGTTGCTGTTCGATGGTAAACTCGTGGCTCAAGCGGAACCGCATCAGTTCTTTGCGGATAACTTTTTCTACACGACCACGGTCAACCGTATGTTGCGTTATCAGCTACCTAAAGTGATTCAGCGAGGGGAGGTCACACCTTGAATAATCTTGTTGATAAAATTAAGCACCGTAGTGGGTACTTTGTTTCAATCGCCATCTTTATTGCTGCGCTAGTTTGGATTTCCTTTTTTAACGGGGATCAGCACTACCTTTTACTGAGTCTTATTTGTTTAGTAGCTAGTATGCTGCCATTTTATTGGCACTTTGAAACGCGTAATTCGGAAGCCAGAGAAATTGTTTTTTTGGCGGTCTTGGCGACGATTGCAGCTCTAGGAAGAGTTGCCATGGCTGCGATACCTGGTGTGAAACCCACCAGTTTTGTGGTGGTGATGACGGGGCTGACTCTGGGACCAGAGGCTGGTTTTATCGTAGGTTCAACGTCTGCCTTAGTCTCTAATCTATTTTTGGGTCAAGGTCCTTGGACGCCTTGGCAAATGTTTGCTTGGGGATTAATGGGTATCTCCGCTGGGTTGATTCGTAACTTTAAATGGTCGCATAACCGAAAATTCTTGGCGCCACTGGGTGTTGTCTACGGCTTTTTATTTGGTTGGATCATGGACCTTTGGTATGCCATGGTTTATGTTCAGCCGTTAAATATTAAAACGTTCATAGCGGCTTTTGCCACCAGCTTTTACTTTGATTTAACTCATGGGATTACCACTGCTGTTTTATTGTTTTTCTTCTACGAATCGTGGTATAAAATTATTATTCGATTTAAGTACAAGTACGGGTTGGCAAATGTTCAGCAGGAAATTGATCGGCAAAGTTTTTAGTCATCAGGTCAATCATTTAAACGAATTAAAGGGCTCAATTCTACGGTGAATTGAGCCCTTTGTGAGTAGGCAACCTCATATTAAGGTGGTGGAAAGGTTATGAAATTGTATTTTATTCGGCATGGAGAAACTGATTATAACCTGCAACGCAAATTCTACGGTACAGATGATGTTGCCATTAATCAGACTGGTCAAAAACAGTGTGAGGTCGTGCACGGCAAATTTAAGGGACGAACAATCGACAGGATCCTCGTCAGTAGCCGTATACGAACCCATCAATCGGCAAAACTAATTTTCCCTCATCAGCGGTATGAAGTGGCGCCCTTTTTAGATGAGTGGGGGTTTGGTGAATGGGAAGGCTTAGACGCCGACCAAATCCAGGCTAAGTTTCCGGTTGAATGGGAGCGCTGGTTAGCTGATTCTTTTGGGTATACGCCACCTGCATCTGAGCCATACGTGAAGCATGAAAACCGAATTAAATCGGGTTTTCGCACACTAGTCGACAATACGCCTGATAATAGTTCGGTGGCCCTTGTCACTCATCTGGGGACGATTCGAGTGATCATGCATGACTTATTTCCCGAAAGACCCTTTTGGGGGATTCAACTAACCCAGGGAAACTATACGTGCATTGATTATACAGATCGACATTTTTCGGTTGATACTTGGAATCAGTAATCAACGACAGCAAAAAGCACTTGTTTTGATGAACTCAAAACAAGTGCTTTTTGATTAAAATTAGACTTTATTTAATCGTGTAAACGGAGCGGTGCAGTTGCGGGCTCTTGTATGAAGCAAGTGCTAAGTTAACTTGGCCGACACCATATACATCACTTGATGATCCTTTGATGGTACCGTCATGGTTAACGTAACCTAACATGGCAACCATTGGCGAAGCAGTCTGTGCTTTTTGAGATGCCACACTGTTCATGTACTTGTTGGTGCTTGATCTTACTGAGAAGGCAATGATAGCCTCTGCAGTTGAATTAGCGTTGAGATAAGTCTTGCCGAGGTAGTTGTAGCCATAAGCACCGTTTGTTGATGCCTGTGACTTCAAGAAGGCTTGTCCCTTAGACAAACTTGTTTTAACTGTTTTTGCGGATGATTTAGCTCGGGCTAAGGCAGTGACTGCCATGGCACTGGTATCCGTATCAACATCGGCAAGTTTGTTATCGTATGCCCAGCCGTTATTACTTTGTTGTAATTTAGCCAAACTGTTAGCTAAACTGGTTTTGCTGAATTTGGCGGTCTTAGGACGACTGTAATTGCCTGTTGATAAGGCAATCAGAACTTGGCTAAGGGTACTGGTAGTTTGTGAACTGATCTTTGATTTGTACAGCTGATCTACAAGATTAACGTCCTTTTTACTACCATATGGGCGATATTTAGCTGGATTATAACCAATACTCTTCAGGCCAATAATGGCTTTAGATAGGATGGCTGGATCGGTGTTTGATTTAAGAACCAGGTTTTTACGGATCAGTGTTTTCTGTGAACTGGTAAATTTGTATCCGTTAGCTTTTAAGCCCAGTAGAAAATCTGAGTAGCCATCGGCTGCACCAGAAGCAGGGTAAGCTTTCTTGCTAAAAAGGGCTGCTGAATCAGCATCAAAGCCGTTCTTGTTTTTGGCAAGCATTTTTTTAGCGTAATTGTAAGTGGAACTGGTCTTGGCTTTAATGGTTTTGCTCGATGCCTTTTGGAACGTTGCGGCATGTGCAACCGTGTGTTGCTGAATACCACCAAGGGTGAATAAAGTTGCTAAAGATGTGGTCAAAATGGCTATTTTCGAATTGATCTTCATGTTAGGACCTCCAATAATTAATACCTTAATTCTAACATTGAAAGCTGTTTCATTCTTGTTGAATTTGAATATAAATTGTAATATTTATTCAAAATAAAGATAGTCGTCATATTTCCATTTGGAATAATTATTTTAATTAACTCAGGGAGCTTGAGAAATAGTGGGCGGACGCATCCAGAAGGTCTAAAACCTGGCAAAACATTTGTGAAAACAATCTATTTCCGCTTTTAGGAAGGTACCAGATCAAATCAGCGCAAACTTGTGAAATGTGTTCGATAAAAGTAGAGTATTGCTTATATATCAGTCATGTTAGCACTTGATAAGATTAATTAAAGTACAAAAACAAACGTTTACACTAGTTTGTATTGGTGTTATATTAAAAGTGAAATGTGTAACATATAAATTTTAAAATAGGAGTGTCAATCATGAAGGAAAACTTTGATTTCTTAATGCCAAGTGTCAACTTCTTTGGTAAAGGTGTTATCAAGAAAATTGGTGACCGTGCCAAGATGTTAAACATGAAGAAGCCTTTGATCGTTACTGATAAGGTTTTGGAAGGCATGGAAAACGGTCCAGTTGCCCAAACATTAGCTTCTTTGGATGCAGCAGGTGTTGATTACGTTGTTTTTGACGGTGTTGAACCAAACCCTAAGATCCGTAACATCAAAGCTTCAAAGAAAATGTACTTAGACAACAACTGTGACAGTATCATCACTGTTGGTGGTGGTTCTTCTCATGATTGTGGTAAAGGAACTGGTATCATTTTAACTAACGGTGACGACATCACTAAGTTAGCTGGTATCGAAACACTTGAAAATCCATTACCACCATTGATGGCTGTTAACACCACTGCCGGAACTGCTTCAGAATTGACTCGTCACTGTGTGATCACTAACGAAGAGACTAAGTTGAAGTTCGTTGTTGTGTCATGGCGTAACATTCCATTGGTTTCCTTCAATGACCCGATGCTTGAATTAGACGTACCAAAGGGCCTAACTGCTGCAACTGGTATGGATACTTTTGTTCAAGCTATCGAACCATATGTTTCAACGAACCGTAACGAAATCACTGATGGTCAATGTATTGAAGCGATTAAGTTAGTTGAAGAGAGTCTTCGTGAAGCCGTTTCAAACGGTCATAACCTTGAAGCTCGTACCAAGATGGTTGAAGCCGAAATGCTTGGTGGTATGGCATTCAACAACGCTGACTTAGGTTACGTTCATGCTATGGCTCACCAATTGGGTGGTCAATACGATGCACCTCATGGTGTCTGCTGTGCAATGTTGTTACCAATCGTTGAGAAGTACAACATTCCAGCTTGCCCAGAACGGTTTGCTGAATTAGCCAAGGCTATGGGTGAAAACACCGATGGTTTATCAACTCGTGATGCTGCTGACTTGGCTATCAAAGCAATGCGTCAGATGTGTGACGATGTCAACATTCCACGTTCAATCAAGTCAATTGGTGCAAAGCCAGAAGACTTTGAATTGATGGCTGAGAATGCTTTGAAGGATGGTAACGCCTTCTCTAACCCACGTAAAGGGACTAAGGAAGATATCGTTAAATTATTCCAAGAAGCTTACGACCAAGAGTAATTCGCATTAAACTAAATTGAATTTTATTGAAAGGGTCTGAATCCAAAATGGGATTCAGACCCTTTTTGACGAAAAAATTTCAATTCCAATGAAAGCTCGCTTTCATAGTTAGTGAAAATATACACGATTTAATTTTCATTTGTTCCTAGCTATTGCAATCGTTTACAGGTTATGATAATCTAATTTCTTGTGTGGAACTTTAGTTTATATACGGTATTTTTTGTGAGGTAAAACGGTTTACGAAATTTTGTGCTTATTATACTGATCGTTATTATTCAATTATTTAACTGTCGGATTTGTGAAAGGATGTTTTAATTTGAAGAAAACAACTGTCATTAACTCAGAATTATCTACGGTCATTGCCGGGATGGGTCACATGGACTGGCTCAGTATTGGTGACGCTGGTATGCCTGTACCCATGGGTACTAAGAAAATTGATTTGGCATTAACTAAGCAATTACCCAGTTTTATTGATGTTTTGAAGAATATTTTAAGTGAATTAGAAGTTCAAAAAATTTACTTGGCTGATGAAATCAAGACGCAAAACCCTGATCAACTGAAGGCCATTCAAGATCTTATGCCAGACGTTGAAGTTGCCTTTATGCCTCACTCTGATTTGAAGAAGAACTTGGCTAACACCCATGCTTTTGTTCGAACGGGGGAAATGACCCCATTCTCAAACATTATTTTGGAATCAGGCGTCACTTTCTAAATTTTTGATTATAGTAAAAGGTTTTATCTAACGCAATCATCATTCTAAAGGAGTTTATAACATGGAAACTACTGAAACCAAAGACACCAGTGTTAAAAAGACCCATGGCTGGACACAGCTTTCCGATGGCTACTTAAGCAAAACCCCCGTTTTTCAATTTATCCTAGTATCATTGATTTTCCCACTTTGGGGAGCTGCTGCTAGTTTAAACGATATTTTAATCACTCAGTTCAAGACGGTTTTCTTACTGAACGATGCCGCTACGGCCTTCGTTCAAAGTGCCTTCTACGGTGGTTATTTCTTAATTGCGATTCCAGCATCATTAATTATTAAAAAGAACAGTTATAAATTCGCTATTATGACCGGATTGATTTTCTATATTCTTGGTTGTGCAATGTTCTTCCCAGCTTCGCGAGTTGCAACTTATAGCATGTTCCTGGTGGCTATTTTTGCGATTGCGATTGGTTTGAGCTTCCTTGAAACCGCTAGTGATACTTATAGTTCAATGCTTGGACCGAAGCAGTATGCGACGTTGCGCTTGAACTTTTCACAGACCCTTGTTCCATTAGGTGATATTACTGGGATTTTGCTTGGAAAGTACCTGATCTTTGGTACGGTTGGTAACTTATCTGATAAGATGGCTCACATGCACGGTGCTGCTCGGATTGCTTACGGTGAAAAGATGTTGCAATTAACGTTGCGGCCATACAAGTACATCTTGATCGTTTTGATCGTGATGCTGATCATCTTTGCTTTGGTTCCTATGCCACGAGCAAAGGCCACTGCTGAAGCTAAAGTTGAAGGTGGCGTTGCTGAAGAAGAACGCCCAGCATTAGGCGAAACCATCAAGTACCTTTGGCATAATACTGGTTTCAAAAAGGGTGTCTTCACCCAATTTATTTACGCCGGTCTTCAAACGACTGTTTGGTCGTTCACCATTCGGTTGGCTTTGAACTTAAACCACAGTATTACCGATTCAGCAGCTTCAACCTTCATGATTTTTAGTTACATTGCTTGGTTTGTAGGTAAGTTGGTTGCCAATACCTTTATGAGTCGCTTCTCGATCACTGGTACTTTGACCGTTTATTCATTGCTTGGGGTCATTAGTCTTATCTTGACCTTTACGATTCCCAACATGACGGCGGTTTACGCAGCCATTATGACCAGCTTTTTCTTTGGTCCTGAATGGCCAACCATTTATACACATACGTTGGATCAAGTTAAAGAAAAGAAGTATACGGCAACGGCTGGTGCGGTTATCGTCATGGCCTTGATTGGTGGGGCGATTGTTCCAGCTATCCAAGGTGTGGTTTCAGATTTATCTGGCTCTATGCAGTTTTCATTCATTGTGCCAGCACTTTGCTTCCTCTACATTACGGTTTACTTCTTCCTTGAATACCGTTTCGAGAAAAAGCATCCTGACGAAATTCAGGAACACTAGTCATCAAATCGCGATGTATATTTGAGTGATAAATGTTTAAAAAGTTTGACCTTTAGTCGTCAAAACTAATAAAAGTCTTCGAACTGTGATTTGTATACCCGTTCGAAGACTTTTTTAAATACCGAAAAATAGGCGTTTATGGGGATTATTAAAAAAGAAATTAGCACTCTCAATATTCGAGTGCTAATTTCTTGCATTCCTGACCAATACTGACTAATATAAACAATGTAAGGTTGGTAAAGAGATAAGAACCACTTGTCCACTAACCTTAGTTTAAAATTCTGAAAGGGGTTTTTCACTATGACTAACTATTTAGCAAACAGAAACTTTAACGATTTGGATCCAATGAACTTCTTCAACGACTTCGGTAACTTTGGTCAGAAATTCTTCGGCAGTGATGATATGAAGACTGATATTAAAGAAAACGACGAGGGTTATGAAGTCGCCGCTGAACTACCCGGCTTTAAGAAGGATGGCATTCACATTGATTATCGGGACAACACGCTACGGATCAATGCCGTTCACAACTTAGATAAGGAAGATAAGGATGAAAAGGGCCGTGTTCTCCGTCAAGAACGCAGCTCAAGCAACATTACCCGCAGCTTCTATCTGCCAGGCGTTGATGAGGATAATGTCAAAGCAACTTATGATGGCGGAATTCTTAAACTGACTTTGCCAAAAATGACTGAGGATAAGCAGGATAGCCACCACATTGCGATTGACTAATTACTGAACATGATTTGATTGCAGCCACTAAAAAAGCGTACCGAAAATTTTCGGTACGCTTTTTTCTGCCTATTCCTTGTAAACCTTGTACTGTTTACCAGTTTCATAAACAATTTCTGGATCATCACCAGTTCGTTGATTACGATTCAGTAAGTCGATCATGCCACTTTCATCCTCGGATAATTCAAAGTCCAATTGATGATTCTCAATAATTCGACTAGGCGTCTTAGACTTTGGAATGACAGCCACACCATTTTGCAGGTGCCACTTTAGAATCAGCTGTGCAACTGAAACGTGGTGGTGATCAGCCATTTTTTTCAGCATTTCGTTATCTAGCGTCACGCCACGCCCCAGTGGACTCCATGCTTGCGTCACGATATTTTGGGCTTTATCAAATGCCACCAATCCCCGCTGATTCAAGTACGGGTGTCGCTCAACTTGGTTAACCACGGGCATCTCTTTTGCCTGAGTCTTTAATAGCTCTAAATGTGCCACGCTAAAGTTAGAAACCCCAATCGATTTTACTTTTCCGTCGGCCTTAAGCTTTTCCAGCGCCCGCCAGGTATCGAAGAAATACTCTTGTACCGGCCAGTGAACCAATAACAAATCAAGATAGTTAGTCTTTAGCCGTTCTAGAGAGCCATCGATACTTTTGATTGTATTATCGTATCCTTGACTTATTTCGGCAACCTTTGAAGTGATGAATATCTGGTCGCGAGGAATCTGCAGGTTGACTAAAGTCTGTCCCAGAAAATCCTCGTTACGGTAAAGTTGAGCCGTGTCAAATAGTCGATAACCAGCATCAAATGCGGTTTTAATGGATGTATCCATCAGCTCTTGTGTGTTAATTAAGTAAGTTCCAAAGCCAACCAGTGGCATTTCGTTGCCATCAGCCAGTTTAATCGTTGTTTCAGCCATAAATTGGTACTCCTTCTCTGATAGTCTTCCTTTTTATTATAGCAAAAGCGCTTACAAATATTGGCTTTTCTTTAAAGAAATCGGTAGATTAGCCCAAGTTGTTCATAAATTTTGTACAATGTTAGTAAGAGATACGAAAGGTGGTTTGGAGCATGCCGAGTTCACAAGGTTTAACAGCTGAACAAGTACAACAGCGAATCGATACCGGACGGCAAAACGAACCTGCTCCGTCGTTAACGCGTTCGATAAAGGCCATTTTTCGGGATAACTTACTGACTTGGTTCAACCTGATCAACGTGGTTTTGGGTGCTTTGGTACTGATTACCGGTAGCTATAAAAACGAGCTGTTTTTAGGAGTTGCCATCGTGAATACGGCTATTGGTATTTTTCAGGAAATTCGTTCTAAGCGCCAAATTGATAAAATGAGCCTGTTATCTGAATCCACTTATGAGGTTAAACGAGCTAGCGGAACGGTAGAACTTCATCAAGATGCAATCGTCCAAGATGATCTGCTGCTGATGCATCGTGGTGACCAGCTGCCAGTTGATGGCCTGATTTTAGCGACTAAGGGGATTGAAGTGGATGAGTCGCAAATTACCGGTGAAGCAACACCGATTGCTAAGACAACTGGTGATTCGGTGATTTCCGGCAGTTTTCTGGTCAGTGGCCAAGCCGTAGTGCAAGCAACCCATGTTGGGGCGAAGAGTTTTATCAATACCATGTCGGGTGAAGTTCAGTCTGGAGAAAGCACCAATAGTCAGTTGCTGAATACCATTAATCGGATAATTAAAGTTTTAACCATCGTTATCGTACCGCTGGGAACCGTACTCTTTATTTCGCGTTTATTAAATCATAGTAGTATTAACCAGGCTATCCTAGGGACAACGGCTGCCATGATTGGCATGATTCCCGAAGGATTAGTCTTGCTGACGTCGGTTTCTCTAGCAGTCTCAGCAATGAATCTTGCTCGGCGCCGTGTTTTAGTGCGAGAATTACCGGCCATCGAAAGTTTGGCACGCGTTGATGTTCTGGGATTAGATAAGACGGGAACTATTACCAGTGGCAAGCTCCAGTTGAGTAAAATAATTCCGCTGCATCAACAGACGTTAGATCAGTTGAAACTGATGATTGGCGGTACCATTAACGCCATCGGGGACGATAACGAAACTGCCCGTGCGTTGAATAGTGTTTTAACCAATCCGGGATGGCAGCCGACTAAGGTGGTGCCGTTCTCTTCAGCTCGGAAATGGAGCGGTGTCAGTGTTCAACAAGGCAACTACGTCATTGGCGCACCAGAATTTGTTCTCAAGCAGGTACCGGCCAGTTTGGCACAGCAGATTGAAGGATATGCGGCGGAGGGATATCGGGTACTCTGCATTGCCCAGACTTCTGAAATGAATACTGATAATCTAGGCGATGTCACAGTACTTGGCTTAATTTTAATCGAAGATGAAATTCGTGAAAACGCCGTTGAGACGTTTCGATACTTTCAGAATCAAGATGTTGCCCTCAAAGTCATTTCCGGTGATAATCCAACCACAGTGGCGAACATTGCGTCACGAGCCGGTATCAAAAACTGGTCGCGATTAATTGATATGAGTCGCCTAGAAGGTGACATTGATTATGATCAATTAGTCGCTAAATATACCGTTTTTGGCCGTGTGACGCCCGCACAGAAGAAACAGTTAGTGATGGCTTGGCAGCGGGCGGGGCATTCAGTTGCGATGACCGGTGACGGTGTGAATGATATTTTAGCATTGCGGCAAGCGGATTGCGGTATCGCAATGGCTAGCGGCAGTGAAGCGGCTAAAAGTATTGCTGATTTCGTCTTAGTTGATTCGAATTTTGACGCCATGCTCAACGTGCTTAATGAGGGTCGACGAGTTGTCAACAACATTGAAAGGGTGGCATCCCTGTTTTTAATTAAAACGATGTATTCTGTAGCATTAAGTCTGATCTTTATTTTTATGCACAACGGGTATCCTTTCCAACCCATCCAGCTAACGCCAATTTCAGTCCTAACGGTAGGAATCCCCACCTTTGTTTTGGCACTAGAACCAAATTACCAGCGAATTTCAGGACAGTTTATGAAACAGGTGATGGTGATTGCAGCACCAGCAGCTATTTGCGTGGTGGCTTATATTTTGGTGATTGATTTAATAGGTGGCGTGCAGTTTCATTTAAATTACGCCGAGACCTCGACGCTTTCGGTGCTGTTGACGGGTGCTGTTTGTCTGGTGGCTTTATTGATGGTTGCCAGACCGCTTAATCGGCTAAAACTGGCGTTGGTACTATTAATGGCAGGTTGCTTCGCCTTGATTTTTCTTTTCTTTGGCAAGCTGTTTTCTTTGGAAGGTATCTTCAATTGGCAGATGGCACTGGTTTATCTGCCGCTACTAGCTAGCATTTATCCCTTTTTTTACTTGGTTCAAGAAGTTATTGGTAAACGAATACTGGCGCGAATCAATTGGCGCTAATGTGATGATTTTAGACCCGCAGTGAGATTAACTAGCGGGTTTTATTTAACTTTCTTTTATCTAGTTTATAAAACTAGATAAAAGTGTTACAATAATTGTAAAGTAGTTGAATATACTATATAAAGGAGTGGCTAAAATGGCAGAATTCGATCAATATAACCGCTGGGAAGCTCAGATTCGTCAGGTTAAGTTACCGCATTGGAGTGAATTGCCCAAGTTTGATTTGTATATGGATCAGGTCGTGGCTTTTGTTAATGATGCCATCGGTCAGTTAGGTGTTGAACCCATCACGCCAGCAATGATCAATAATTACGTTAAGCATCAGGTGATTATTGCACCAGTCAAAAAGAAATATCAGACCATGCAGTTAGCGGATCTATTGTTGATTGGGCTGTTAAAACCACTCTTTTCAACCGAAACCATTCGACATGGCATCGATCAAGTAACGGCGGGGGACTTCCCCAAACAGGCCTACGATAATTTTATCGATGTGTTGAATACTGCATTGAAGAATCTGGGTCAAGGCCAACCAGAAGCGCCTGCTAAAACTTTGAACGATAAGCTGATGCAGGTTGCTGCCGATACGATTTTAAACCGGATCCAATCTGAGCAGTTACTGCGGATGATTCAGAAGCCAATTAAGCCCATTAAAAAAGTGAAATAGTCGTTGAAAAAGTTCCGATTTATTACGGAACTTTTTTATTTGGCTTTTGAATGCCAGTACGATAGGGTTCAAGCCAATTATGAAAATTATTTTCAAGAAAATTTTCGCTTTCTTGAACGATAGTATTTAATTTCACAAACTATAAAGTTAACCGCTTACATTCCTGTTTTGTCAATGAAAACACTTGTATATACCGACATGATAAGGATGATTTCAAGTAAAAATCATTAAAAAACAAATTAATTTTAGCTATTTACATTTAAAAAAAGTATGATATTATAGTCTTTGTGAAAGAGATAACAAAGAAATTAACCAGTATTTTCATGATGGAGGGTTAAGAATGTTAAAAGAAATGAATTCAAAATCAAATAATGAAAAGCCTAAAAAGCCTGTTAGCATCAATGATCAGATTGATGAATTAGTTAATAAAGCACACGATGCGCTGTGTGGGATGGATAATTTTGATCAGAAAAAAGTCGACCACATTGTGCACCAAATGGCAATCGCCGGTTTGGACCAACATATGCGGTTAGCCAAACTCGCTGTGGAAGAAACTGGTCGTGGTGTTTGGGAAGACAAAGCCATTAAAAACATGTTTGCTACCGAAGAAATTTGGCACAGCATTAAGAATGATAAAACCGTTGGCATCATTGAAGATGACAAAGAACGTCAATTGATCAAAGTTGCAGAACCCCTTGGAATTTTGGCTGGTGTAACGCCAGTGACTAACCCAACTTCTACGACTATGTTCAAGTCATTAATTGCCGTTAAGACCCGTAACCCAATCATTTTTGCCTTCCATCCACAAGCACAGAAGTGTTCTGTAGAAGCTGCTAAAGTGGTCCGCGATGCCGCTATTGCAGCCGGTGCTCCTGAAGGTGTGATTCAGTGGATTGAAGAACCAAGTCTTGAAGCAACTACTGCTTTGATGAACCACCCACAAGTTGCCTCAGTCCTTGCTACTGGTGGTCCTGGCATGGTTAAAGCTGCTTACTCAACTGGTAAGCCCGCTTTAGGTGTCGGTCCTGGTAATGGTCCTGCTTACATTGAAAAGACCGCTAATATCAAACGTGCGGTTAACGATATCGTACTCTCAAAGACTTTTGATAATGGGATGGTTTGTGCCACTGAAAACAGTATCATTATTGACACCGACATTTACGATGCCGTTAAGAAGGAAATGAAGGATCGTAAAGTCTTCTTCATCAAGAAGTCAGAACAAAAAGCTTTGGCGGATGCTATGTATGACCCAAAGCGGGGTGGTGTTAAAGGCCCAATCGCTGGGATGTCAGCCGTTAATATTGCTAAATTAGCTGGGATTGAAGTTCCCGAAGATACTAAAGTTTTAGCTGCTGAATTAAACACTGTTGGTCCAGACAACTGGCTTTCAGCTGAAAAACTTTGCCCAGTCATTTCCGTTTACAAGTCAGCCAACCACGAAGAGGGCTTCAAGATTGCTAATGACTTGCTCCACTTTGGCGGTCTTGGTCATACTGCAGCTATCCATACCTTGGATGAAGACCTGGCTACTGAATACGGCATCAAGATGAAGGCTAGTCGTGTATTGGTGAACACCCCATCAGCTCTTGGTGGTATCGGTAACCTTTATAACGAAATGATTCCTTCATTGACCCTTGGTACTGGTTCATGGGGCAAGAACTCTGTTTCACACAACGTTTCATCGTTTGACCTTTTAAACATTAAAACAATTGCAAAGCGGCGGAATAATATGCAATGGATTAAATTACCTCGAGTTTACTTTGAAAAGACATCTGTACGTTACCTTGGCGATATGCCTGGTATTAAGAAAGCCTTCATTGTTGCTGACCCAGCTATGATTTCACTTGGGTACGTTGACAAGGTGCTTGGCGAACTGAAACGTCGTCCAGACGGCTTTGAATATCAACTTTTCTCCGTCATGGAATCAGACCCAACAACTGATACGGTTGAAAAGGGCTATGCTCAAATGAAGAACTTTCAGCCTGATACGATTATCGCTTTAGGCGGTGGTTCACCAATGGATGCCGCTAAGTGCATGTGGTTATTCTACGAGCATCCAGATGCAAGCTTCTTCGGCGCAAAGCAGAAGTTCTTGGATATCCGGAAGCGGACTTACCAGTTTGAAAAAGCAACTAAAGCACAATTCGTTGCTATTCCAACCACTTCAGGTACTGGTTCAGAAGTCACACCATTTGCCGTTATTACGGATGCTAAGACTCACGTTAAGTACCCATTAGCGGACTATGCCTTGACCCCAGACGTTGCGATTGTGGATTCGCAATTCATCGAAAGTTTACCAAAGAAGACCATTTCATACGCTGGTTTGGATGTATTGACCCACGCCATTGAATCATTCGTATCAAACATGGCATCAGATTACACGCGTCCATGGTCACTGCAAGCGATTAAGTTAGTCTTCGAAAACTTAACGGCTTCATACAATGGTGATTTACAAGCCCGCGAAGAAATGCATAACGCAGCTACTATTGCTGGTATGGCCTTCGCTAACGCCTTCTTAGGTGTTAACCACTCAATCGCCCACAAACTTGGTGGTGAGTTTGGCCTGCCTCATGGTTTGGCGATTGCGATTACTTTGCCACACGTTATCCGTTATAACTTCAAGGAACCTCGTAAGCTGACCACTTGGCCTAAGTACGAATACTTCCGTGCGGATGAGGACTATGCTGAAATTGCTAGATACATTGGCTTAACTGGCAAGAATAAGGAAGAACTCAAGGAAGCCTTGGTTAACAAGATTATTGAATTAGCTCACTCAGTGGACGTTACCTTGAGCTTGAAGGCAAACGGCGTTGATAAGAAGCACTTCGATGAAACAGTTGATAAATTGGCTGAATTAGCATATGAGGACCAATGTACAACTGCCAACCCTAAAGAACCATTGATCGGCGAACTGCGTCAGATTATGATCGATGAGTATGAGGGGAAAGGCGTGGAAAAATAAAGAGCGTAAAAAAAGGCGGTTAACGCCCAGAGTATAAGAAGAACCCCCATACAGTCTGGTTTTGGACTGTGTGGGGGTTCTTCTTATATGGCCGGGCGTTGCCGTTTTTTGCGCGTTTCAGCAATGTAAAAGCAGCGCATTTCGATTGGAGTAAAAGAGCGGGTAATGCCGCCTTCGCCCCCCCAGCGTGTCCATCGCTGTGGGGACCAGCGAAAGCCAAGGTCTTTCGCCTCGCATCTAAGCCACGCAAAAAGCGCGCGTCTTAGATGTCGTCCCGTGCTGTAAGGGCGAAACGCCCTAACACCACCGACACAGCAGATGAACACGCTGGTGACCTACGGCTAAAATAACATCTTGGAGGTAATTTGCTAATAAGATTTAACGTGCATTTTCTCTGTCTACCAAGACCTTTACACATTCGATACGTAATTTATGCAGAAACGATAAGATGGTTCTTTACACTTAGCGTTGTAGTGTAATGCCACTACTAAACTTATGTGAGCAGGTGAAAGGGATTGACAATTACATTAGAGCAACTGTCAAAAACGTATGAAGGAAGTAATCAACCAGTTCTCGAAAATGTTTCCGTTCAAATCAATGATGGTGAGTTTTTTGTTATCGTTGGACCGTCCGGATGTGGAAAGAGTACCCTTTTAAGAATGATTGCCGGGTTAACATCGATTTCTAGCGGTCAATTATTAATTAATGGTAAGGTCGCAAATCAAATGCCACCAAAAGATCGCGCCTTATCCATGGTGTTTCAAAGTTATGCACTATTTCCATTTATGACCGTGGCTGAAAATGTTGGCTTTGGTCTTAAATCTCGTCAATTAGCAACTACTGAAATTGAACACCGCGTTGATGACGCGCTAGCGATGGTTAGCCTATCTGAACTTCGGGATCGTAAACCCAAGGAACTTTCAGGAGGTCAGCGGCAACGGGTAGCTTTAGCAAGAGCAATTGCCAGTGAAGCAAAAATTTGTTTAATGGATGAACCGTTGTCTAACTTAGATGCACAATTACGTGCCAAAATGCGTGTCGAATTAAAACAGCTACAGCGAAGTCTAGGTTTAACGGTCATTTATGTCACCCATGATCAAGTCGAAGCCATGACCATGGCAGACCGTGTGCTGGTGTTGAATGATAAAAAAGTTCAACAGGTAGATACGCCGGTTAATTTATATCAACATCCCCAAAATGCGTTTGTCGCTCAGTTTTTCGGCACCCCACAAATCAACTTACTGACGGCGGACGTTGCTGGCCACAAGCTGATTATTGATTCCGCGTTACATTTATCGCTGTCCCAAGGGCGAGTCAATGATAGCAAGGTTCTAGTGGGGATCCGGCCAGCGGATATTCAAATTAAAGTTGGTCCACAACAAGCTAATGCACGGGTAGTCACAGTTTCATACTTAGGGGATCAATCAGTCATTACTGCAGTCCTGAACGATTCTCAAACGCTTCGTGTTGTCGCTGATAGTCAGCTGCAAGTGGCTGCAGATGATTTGATCAGAATTGTTAGTGTAAAGGAATTTGAGGTATTTGATATGAACTCCAAAGAACTGATTGCTAATCAAAAGGGGGACGTAAACGATGCTACAGTCGCTGCCGCGGAATTCTAATTCAAAGGATCCTGGTGCACAATCAGCACCGGTTCGATTATCAACTGCTGCTCAATGGAGTAAAGACAATCTTTATGTAGCCATCTTTCTTGGACCATCGCTATTAATTTTGTCGGTATTTGTTTTCTGGCCGATGATTAAGACACTATATCTTAGTTTATTTCTAACGGATAATTTAGGTCATGCCAGTGTCTTTGTTGGTTTGAGTAATTATCTGAATCTTTTTAACACCCCGGCTTATCTATCCAGTTTAGGGGCGACTTTGATGTACGTTGTGGCCGTCTCGGTGTTAACGATTATGCTGGGGATGTTGCTGGCCGTTGCGGCCCAGCAACGATTACAAGGAATTCGGTTTTTCCGGACGATTTTTTCTTCCACAATGGGGATTTCAGTTTCTGTCGCCGCTATTTTTTGGTTATTTGCCTTTAATCCATCAGTCGGGGTATTTGCCCAAATATCACAGGCGCTGCATTTACCAGAAATCAACTGGTTGGCGGACCCGCACTTTGCACTGCTAGCTGTCATTATGACAACGGTTTGGATGAATCTCGGTTTTACCTTTCTGATTTTATTTGGTGCATTGCAGCAGTTACCGGCCAGTTTATTCGAAGCAGCCGAAATTGCTGGTGTGGGTAAGACAACGCAGTTTTTCAAGATCTCATTGCCATTGATTTCACCAACGTTGTTTTTTGTTCTGATTGTGACGTTGATTGATGCTTTTAAGAGTTTTGGCTTAATTGATTTAATGACGGTTGGTGGACCAAATAATGCCACTAATCTGCTTGTTTACCGAGTTTATCAGGATGCTTTTCTTAATGGTAACTATGGTCTTGCTAGCACTGAATCGGTGGTCTTAACGGCGATCATTGCAGTGATCACGTTAATCCAGTTTAAACTTTTAGGAAAGCGGGTGAACTACTAATGGAGATGAGTCAACCAGCTACCACAAGAAACAATGTTGCCAATGCTAAAAAAGTAGGTCAATACGTACTGCTATTGTTCCTGACATTCTTAGTTCTTGGTCCTTTTTTGCTCGGATTGTGGACTAGCCTAATGCCCACAGCAGATATTTCTAAAGGTGCGTTATGGAGTTCGCACATTTCACTAGATAACTATGTGGCCGCAATCACCACGACACCGATCCTCAGGTATTTATTGAACAGCTTAGTGATTTCAACACTTACTATGTTATTTCAAGTCCTGCTGTGTTCGATGTCAGCTTATGCGTTTGTTTTTCTTAAGTTCAAATATCGTAAGCAGCTCTTCATGCTGTTTTTAATGACCATGATGCTGCCCTTCGAAGCAGAGGTCATCCCAAACTTCTCTACCGTACGTAGCATGGGCCTATTGAACCACTATGCAGCTATGGTCATTCCTTTTTTAACCGCAGCCTTTGGGACCTTTATGTTACGGCAAGCATTCATGCAAATGCCGGTCGAATTGAAGGAAGCTGCTGATGTTGAAGGGCTTTCTCACTGGCAATTCTACTGGCATCTAGCGTTACCTTACACGAAAGTCAGTCTGATGACGTTAGCAGCATATAGTTTCCTAAGCAGCTGGAATCAATATCTTTGGCCAATGCTGACAACCTTCAGTGATTCATTTCGGCCGGTCCAAGATGGTCTCCGCCAACTTCAGGGACAGGAAAGTTTTAATAACTGGGGTATGATTCAGGCAAGCGCTGCAATCGTGGTGATTCCAACACTGATTATTCTATTTGTGGGCCAACATTACTTTAAAGCTGGTCTTAATGAAGGAGCGGTTAAATGATGGCATTCACACATAAACGTTGGTGGTTTGCGCTGGGCATGCTGTTACTGATATTGCCATTGGGAGCTTGTGCGAGATCGGAAGCAGCCAGCCGAACCCGAGTTGTTTTTTGGCACGAAATGACAGGACCCGGGCAGGAGCAACTCAAGCAGTTTGCTAAAGAGTTTAATGCCAGTCAAACGAAATATCGCGTGGAACCCCAATTTGAAGGGAATTATAACGAAGCTGTGCAGAAGATTTTGCATACTCACGGTACTTCTGCATCACCGGCAGTCTTCCAGTCCATGGATGTTTCTACCAGTCAGTTGTACCATGCTAAGGTTGCCACGCCAATGCAGCACTTTATTGATGCGGATCATTATGATATTAGCAAGATTTCACCGGTAGCTCGGGCATTTTATTCACAACACGGTAGCCAAATTTCGATGCCGTTCAATACGTCTCAACCGGTTCTTTATTATAATGCTTCGTTACTGAAACGTCTTGGGATTAAGGCACCACCGGTGGATCCTTCTTACAGTGATATCACTCGAGTTGCCAAAGCCATTTCGGCTAAGTCTCATGGCAAAGTGAAAGGGTTGACTGTTGAAGAGTATGGTTGGCTATTTGAACAGTTTATGGCTAATAGTAATGAGCATTTGGCGAACCATGAAGACGGTCGAACGGGGATCCCAACCAAGGTGCATCTGAATACGCCAGGAACGCAAGCTGCTATGAGCTGGGTTCGAAAGAATATTAAAGCAGGCGACTTTATTGATTATGGAGCCGGCAGCCAAGCTGAATCCAACGAAATTGCAGCTTTCCTTGCTGGTAAATTAGGTATTTTCATGCAATCTTCCGCTTATATCAGTCAACTTTTGGCTGGTACAAAAGATGAACTGGGAATCACCTATTATCCGCATCAGGATGGTAAACCCAGAAATGGTGTGGCAGTTGGTGGTGCATCACTTTGGATTAGTAACGACAAGCCCAAAGCGGTTCAGCAAGGTGCCTGGGAATTCGTGAAATACGTGATGACGGCTAAAGCGCAGGCGCAATGGCAAGCTGCAACCGGCTATTTAGCGCTTAATAAAGATTCTCAAACCCAACCTATTTTGCAAAAATTGTATAAGCAGCATCCTTCTGCACAAGTACCAAGCCAGCAATTAGCAACGATTAAAGCTAATACAGCTAACTCGGGTGTCTTCATGGAGGGTGTCATTCAAGAGCGAAATTTGGCACAAACGGCCATGGCGCAAATCTATAACGGTACGGATATTAATAAAGCACTAGCAGTTGCTGAAAAGGGATTAAACGATTCAGTTGCTAATACCAATCGAGCTAACCACTATAAATAGGGGGCACACCATGTCAACTTTGATATTCGGTCATCGAGGGATTCCCGTAAAGTTCCCAGAAAATTCACTGCAAGGATTTCGGTACGCGATTGAACATAACGTCGAAGGACTTGAATTTGATGTCCATTTGACCCGTGATCGGTTACCGGTGATTATGCACGACGAAACCATCGACCGGACTACGGATGGTACGGGCAGAATCTGTGATTACGATTACGAACAATTAAAGGAATTTAAATTGAGTAATGGTGAGTCTATCCCTACGTTGTATGAGTTATTGGAATTAGTGAAGAATGTTGATGTTATACTCAATCTTGAGTTTAAAACGGATCAAATTCATTATGAAGGAATCGAAAAACTCGTTTTGAAACAAGTTAGTCAAACCTATTTACGCCATCCAGTGATTTACTCTTCATTTAATTTAGATAGTTTGAAAATTTGTCAGCAATTAGATGAGAGTCAAAATTACTGCTTTTTAACGGAGCAAACGATTCGCCATCCACTAGCCTTTTTGAGAAAAGAACGTTTAAACGGGTTGCACCTTAATCGCGCTCAAGATGATAAAGGTTTGATTGAGAGAATATGGACGGTTAACGATGAAGCGCGAATGACGAAGCTTTTCTCGCAAGATGTCGATGGTATATTTACGGATGATTTTGAAAAGGCGATGGTAATACGCGATGAATTACTTGTTGGGTAGTTAAAAAGCTTTTGAACGTCATGTAAAGTATAAAAAATAGTGGTTATTACTCAAACTTGAGTAATAACCACTATTTTTTAAAGATCATCATTGTTCTTTGGCTGCTTATCAGGAAATAGTTTGTACATCCACTTGGAGAAGTAGTTGGAACCAATGATAATCAGGTAAACACCTAGATACATGGAAACAATCAGCTGAATCAAGAACACTGGCCAACTCTTGATGGTGATGTTAGTGATGATCAACATGGTGGTCCCCCAAGCCAGTAGCCATGCAGGGACTTCCGCAAACTTCAGGATAGTCCCTTGCAGGAACAGAACTAAGAATGTCAGAAAACCGAAAATGATGGCACTGGGGATGACGTCACCTAAATGTGGAAAGCTAATGATCCACAGGCAGAAACAGCCCAAAGCGATGCCGAATAGAAAACTAACGGAAATATTTAATACTTTATGCATTGGTGCACCAGCACCAAAAAAGTAGGAAGCAGCGATGAAGGCTGCACCGCTCATCCATAAATGAAATGAACCAGAAATCAGGCAAAAGATGAGGGTAGTCAGTCCAACACCAATGGATGAGATCCAGACGTCTTTACTAATTTTCATGAGGGCCACTCCTTTAACGAAAAGCCAGTCACCTGAACGCATATGTCGTTTCAGTGGCTGGCTTTTTCAGCATAGTAGCAGTTTACTATATTAATGCTTAGCGATAAAGCTTAATTAAGTCGTTGTGAGACAACATCAATCTTTGACGGATCGCCTTTGCGCCCTTCTTTCATCACAATTTTACCTGGATGAATGGCATGGACTGGGCAAACTAACGCGCACAGGTGGCAGCCAACGCATTTGCTGGTGTCAATGGATGGTCGACGGGTCTTTTCATCCCACGAAATGGCTTGGTGAGCACCGTCGTAGCAGCTGATAAAGCAGCGGCCACAGCCAATGCACTTATCCCAATCGATTTCTGGATAAACCTTATAGTTCCGGTCTAGGTCTTCAGCCGGCACGATGTTTTTGTTGGCGAGACCAACCAATTCTGCTAAGTGTTCAACGCCTTGTTCTTCCATGTAATGCATTAAACCATTCTTCATGTCTTCAACGATTCGATAGCCATATTGCATAACCGAGGTGGTGACTTGAAGGGTAGTGGAACCCATGAGGATGAATTCAACAGCGTCTTCCCAGGTTTCAATACCACCGATACCAGAGATTGGTAACTGCTCCAAACCGGAAGCAACACGCAATTGTTGGATGAAACGTAGTGCGATTGGTTTCACGGCTTTACCGGAAAGGCCAGAAATGGATGATTTACCGTTAACGATTGGTAATGCCGTCTTCTTTTCGAGGTCCACATTTGAAATTGATTTCACGGTGTTGATCGTGGCAATTCCGTCAGCGCCACCTGCCATGGCGGCCTTTGCAGCAGGAACCATGTCAGTAATGTTTGGTGTCATTTTAGCCATCATAGGTAAATCTGAACCACGTTTAACGGCTTCACAGTATTTTTTGACTAGTGGTGGGTTTGATCCAACATCAGAACCCATGGCATGGGACGTCATTTGTGGGCAGGATAAGTTCATTTCAATCATATCGGCACCAGCGTCAGTGACCAGACGTGCGAGTTCTTCCCAGTCCGCTTCAGTTGGCCCCATGATAGATGCGATGACCACTTTATCAGGATAGTTTTCCTTTAGTTTCTTTAAGTCTGCTAAGTTTTGTTTCAGCGGATGTTCGGCAATTTGTTCCATGTTTTTGAAGGCAACGAAAGGAGTGCCTTCCTTGGTTAATTCATCGAACCGTGGTGAAACTTCGTCAACTTCGAAATCTTCAGGTCCGATGGTCTTAAAGACGATTCCACCCCAGCCTTCATCAAAGGCTTTGGCACACATTTCGTAACAGTTACCTACGGGTGAAGACGATAGGCAGAAGGGGTTCTCAAAGTGAACACCCAGAAAATCAATTGATAAGTCCTTATTAATCATGACGGTTGCCTCCTAAAATACTGTCGATTTCACCGGCGACTTCTTTACCTTTTTGAACGGCGTAAACAACGGTTTTATCACCCTGAGCGATGTCGCCTGTAATGAAGACCTTTGGATCGCGAGTTCGATAACCTGCTGATGGTGCTTCGCCGTGTTCAAGGCGGATGCCTAAGTTTTTAGCGTTGGTTTCTTGGCCAATGGCAAGGATGATTGCATCGGCTTCAATGGTCATTTTACTGTTGATGTGACGATGCTTGAGGGTAACGGTGTGCCCATCAACACTGTCTGGAATGTAACCATCAATAATGGTGACGCCTTCACGTTCGGCACCAGCCAGTTCCTTTTTAGAAGCGCGGAATTCATCGAACTGTTCGTAAGCGGCGTCAGTGACGTGTTCAACACCTAACTTCTTGAGGGTGGTGACCACGTCCATGGCAACGTCCCCACCGCCGATGACTAATGCGTCTTTAGGCAGTTCAATATTGCCCTTGGCTTCTTTAGTTCTGGCTAAGAAGGAAACCGCGGATTCAACGGCGTCATTATTCTCAAACATCGGTAAAATTTTAGCTTCACTAGCACCGATAGCAACAATCACCGCGTCATTATCAGCCTTGAGCTGATCCATGGTGATATCCTTACCAACGACGGTATTAAAGTGGATCTTGGCGCCCATATCAGTGATCCGTTTGATTTCGTAATCGACAATATTACTTGGCAGACGATATTCAGGAATACCATAGGTGAGATAACCACCAGCCTTGGCGTTCTTTTCGTAGATATCAACACTGTAGCCTTTTTCTAGCAGGGTAGTTGCTGACTGTAAGCCGGCTGGACCGCTACCAATGATGGCGATGTGCATGCCGTTGCTGTCACCCTTATGCAAGATGTGCATATCAGCAGCTTGCTCAAAGTCAGTGACGTAACGTTGAATCCCACCAATATCGATAGGTACATCAATACCGCTACGTGAGCAGGCGAGTTCGCAGTATTTCTCGGTTGGACAAACCCGTGCGCAGATAGCACCTAATGCGTTGTTTTCGCGAATGGTTTCAGCAGCACCCTTAACGTTACGAAAACGAACACTACGAATGAATTTTGCGGGATCCGTGTGTGCTGGGCAAGCAGCTGAACACGGTGCGTCGTGGCACAATAGACAACGTGCTGCTTCTTCCATCACCGTTGTCATGGTGTAACCTGGAGCTTCTGTTTCATACTTTTTAGTCATGTTAATTGGCCTCACTTTATTGAGAAGTATAGTGAACAATAATTGTGCTAAATTTCACATATCTGATAGTTGTAGAATAGCATGTATGGGTGAGGTACGACAAAAACGCTTTCAAAACACGCTATAAGTGAAGTAATTTTGAAGGAATTTTAGGTATATTTTATGTCATATTTTGATATAAAAAATGATATAAAATCATCTTGAGCTAGGTATAAAAGCGATATTAGCGGTGTTTTTTCAGTGGAATCATCTGGTGAATGGGTGTCATTAAAAAAATCATATTAATTTTGAATAATATATTTTGGTATAGCATTTCGAGTGGTTAGGGTCATTCCTAATAGTGGTAACCGCGGGATACAAGTATAATTAAACTATTCAATCAAGTAAGAAACAGGGGTGATGGCAGATGAACGTGACTTGTTTTATTAAACGCCGGAAAGCGTTAAAAATGTCTCAGTGTAAACTGTGTGATGGTATTTGTACGCAAGCAACACTCAGCAAATTTGAGAATAATGCTCATGTGCCATCACTCACAATCTTGACGCAGTTATGTGCACGCCTCGGGATGACCGTGGAAGACTTATATGAATCCGAGGAGAGTACGGTTAGTCAATTAAGCGTTCAGCTGGATGACATTGAGAAGCGTTTAATGATGGAAGATTACTGTCAGGCGTTTCAAGAACTGAATGCGATTAATCCTGATCAGATTCAGTCCGTGGTTTCTCAGATGCAGTTTTATTATCTAAGGGGTCTGATGACGGCACTGACAAACGGTCATGTCATCGATGTGAGCTATGATTTGTCACTCATTTTCAATGTCTTGGATGCTAAGCAGAAAACCATTTTTACCTATCTAGGCTTTTTAGGCATGGCGGAGATGTATGCGCGAAATCATCAGCCTAAACGTGCGCAATCCTATTTCGATAAGGTGAATCTGTATCTTCGCGAGTTGCCTGCGGAAAGACAAAACGAACAGTATTATCTGCGGGTACTTATGATGGTTTACTACACCGCTGAGTTTGAAATGACACAAAATCGGTACGAAGAAAGCCAGCGTTTAATCGAGGCTGGTGTGAGATTGTGTTCAGAACAGCACGTGACGTTTTACTTGCCGGACCTAAAGTTCTTAGCCACCCAGTGTGCGATTACATTGCATTGTCCAACCAGTGAAGTGCAAAGTCTGATGAGCGAGACGTTGGCATTTGCTAAAATCAATCAGAATGAAGTGGTTGAAGTTAAACTAGCTGCCTTAAAGCGACAGATGGAAAAAGGAAAATTGCGTGAAGCTTAAGGGCAAACTAAAAGTGCTATTAATCATTGATTACTCGCTAATTGGCGGTGACAGATGATTAATAGCACTTTTTAGTTTTTAAAAATTTACTAAGCTGTTCTTTAAGGCGTACTTTACCAGCATGGCATGGGAAGGGTAGTTCAACTTCCGCATGATGTTTGCTTTATGAGCCTCCACTGTTTTAGTGGTAATAAATAGGTGGCTGGCGATTTCTTTATTTGACCAGCTTAGTACCATCAATGGCAATACTTCTCGTTCACGGCTGGAAAGCGAATTATAGTAGTAGAGCTGCTCGTCGGCTTGAGCAGAGTCGATCCGCTTAAAGTCATCAGGAGTCAGTACGATATTTTGGTCGACAAAAATCCTGTTTTGTACGACCGTATTCAATGCTGCGATGAACTCCGACTCTGGTGAGTTCTTTAGGACATATCCAGCTGCCCCGTAGTGGAGACTATCATCAATGTAATGGTGCTCCTCGTGTGACGTATTGATCAGGACTTTGACATCGGGGTAATCTTCATGAATGCGACGAGTGGCACCAACACCACATTCGCCAGGCGGCATTGATATTGGCATTACGACAACGTTAATACCACCCTCAGCTACCTTGACATAAGCGTCGGTGGCATCATCGACTTCGGCTATCACTTTAAAGTGGGGTTGCGCATCAATGACGGCTTTTAAACCGACCCGGTAGATGGGATGGTTATCAGCAATTAGCACACGATACATGATAGATAACTCCTTTCTTTAGTTTTGGTTAAAATTCAGTTTTTCGTGTATTTTATAGTTGGTTGATACTTCAATAATATCATGTATTATAGGCAAAGTAAGCGATTTCACTCCGTTTCTTTCAATCTTATTTTACTTGTGTTAGACTTAAAGAAAAATGAGAGAATCATGAATTTAAATTGAGAGTGGTGGTTTGAAGTGAACGATAGTATCTACTTGCTAACGCCTGAAGATAAAAATTTCATTTCTCATGTTTGCCGTAATCTACAGACATTTACATTGTGGGTGAATGAATCTGGACACGCTGAAGATTTTAAATTAAGAGAAGCACGGCAGAGCAGTGCGGACTATTTATTAGATACACTGTTAGAAAAGTATCATATTGAATTGACCGATAAGTCTAAGGCTGAGAAGTTACTTGCAACCGGCAGTTTAGCGGTAGATGATATTGATGTTGTTGCGGTGATTAAAGAAATTGCACGTCTGATCGATACGTACGCTGCAAGTGTGTCCTAACAGGATAGTTTATTTTAGAATACGATTGCGCATAGCTAGTTTTCCGTTTGTTGAGAACTAGCTTTTTTGCGTAGGTTCTAAACGGAAACTCTCAGACAGTCACGTTAACAATTTGGTATACTACAGGTAACAAAATCTGGATTTGGGAAACAGGAAAGAGGATTAACTATGCTAAGTTATTTTGCCTTGATTACACTTGTTAAATTATCAGGGTTATTGATCCCGTTTATTTGGTTCTTGTGGATCAGTAACCGACGATGGCGAACTTGGGGAACCGTCGCAATTGTTGCGCTATTTATCATCAGTTATGTTAATACGTATTTTAATCTGCCAGATTTAGCCTACCCGTCTTTGATTGACGGTTGGCTATTATGGCTCATTGCCGGCTTTGTGGTGGTAGCAATTCTGCGTCGGTTTGTCTTCAATCCTAATGCCGTAAAAGAACGAGCAGTACACGAGGATAACTTTTTCAGTCGTCTGCTGCGTAGTTTTGGCATTACCATTGGTTGGATTGGCCGTTTGATTGGTGCTGCAGTGGCAGCCGTTGTAGTGGTAATTGTTCTGAGTGGCGTTGCTTCAGTAGTCACGACGATGAATCCTAAGCCAGCAGTGAACTCGATTAAAACGGATATGAATAATTCCACGGATGGTGCACCAATGCCAGTTATCAAGAATAGTGCTGAAACACCGGTGGTCAATGCACCGCAAACTGTTTCTACAGATATGAATAATTCGTTAAACAGCTTTAAAAATTCCAACGTTTACGATTTGAATCATATGCGGGTTCAAATGTATAACGGCAAGATGGTTTACGTCGCCCCAGTTGAATTTTCTGGTGGCTTCTGGCGGTATATTCATTACCAAAAGGTGCCAGGGTACTTCATGACTAACGCTACGGATAAGAACGCTGATCCAAAATTTGTGGCGAAATCCATGCGTTATACACCAAGTGCTTACTTTAACCGCGATGCTGATCGGCGCATTAATGCTTACAGCATGGGGTATACCATGGTGGGCGATACTTCGCAGTTGGAAGTTGATAATAATGGGACGCCCTATTACGTTCGGACGTTAGCTAAACCGATTTCTTATTTCAACCGGAACTATGACTTTAAGCATTACAAAGTGGCCGTATTGAACACGGTCAGTGGTAAGGTGAACGTCTATTCACCAAATAAGGTGCCGAAGTTCGTGGATGTGGCCGCTACGCCAGAGCTGGTTCAACAAGAAGTTTCCATGTTTGGCCGGTACCGTCACGGTTTCTGGAACGCTACCAGTTTTGGTGGTCATAACGATGTGATGAAGCCGACGGAAGCCGGAACTGAGGGTGGCAAGACGTTAACGCCATACGCGTACAAGGGCCGGATTTATTACTTCACCGGGATGACCAGTGTGAATAGTCATCAAAGTTCCATTCTTGGTTATGCCTTCGTGGATGCTCGAACCAACACCCTTCATTATTACCGTGAGCACGGTAATGTCATGACGCCTGAACGTGCGATTTCCTACGCCCAACAGGATATTAACCCGCAGAACTATAAGGGGACACTGCCATTGCTATACAGAATCAATGGTAATCCAACTTGGGTTGTTTCGATGCTTGACCGGGATAACAACTCCTTCATGAAGTTTGTGTACCTGCTAGCGGATGGTAACAACCAAAGTGGGACGTATGCGGTTGGTGATGATGCGCAGAGTACGCTGGAAATCTTCCAGCAACGTGTCGGGGCCAAGACTGGGACGACCGTTGAGCCTAAAGTGACTGGCAAGACGATTTCTGGAACCGTTGACCGGGTCGTTAAGCCGGATGATAAGCAGATCCTGTTTATCTTGAAAGGTGACAGCCACGTTTACCGGATGGATACTTCTGCTAAGTCCTTCCAGCCAATCTTCCAGTTTATTCAAACCGGCGATAAGGTTAGCTTTAAAGCCACCGCGACGGATAAAAACCAGTTAGCAACGGCAAATGTTGGTCTTGAAACTTATAAGAACCAATCGATTAAGACGCAAAAGTAAACTACTGGAACATCAAGTGGTAAGTTTATGGAATGCGGCAAGGCATTATAGTAAGATGACTGCCTTCTTAACTAAAACGTAACTAAAAGCTTTTTATGGTTAATGCTTCAGTGAAATTCAACCGTATATAACACGTTAAACCACGAGCAGCTAACAAAAAAGAAGTGCTATCCCAATAAAGGATGGCACTTCTTTTTTGTTGATTCTGAACTACGAGTAGCCTTGTTTGAACAGTGATGACGACCACTAGACTACTGCTAAGTCTTTTCATTGGCTACTCACCTGGTGAAGCAACTTTTAAGTTCGGTTTAAGACCGGTTCGATATAAATAATCAACCTTAAAAATTTAAAACGGTTAGAGAGGAAGAAGCCTATCAAAGAAGTTAGAACTCATCTCATTTATAAAAGTTACCAGGAGGCGATAAAATGAATTTTTTAAAACGTGCTTGGTTAAGCTTAATTGCTAAACGGGGTCGCACTTTATTAACGTTAGTGATTACTTCTGCAATTATGCTATTTGTGTTTGCTGGGCTCCTGATTAATACGGCCGCCAATAATGCGACTGAACAGGCTAAACGTAATGTGGGCGCAACGTTAACGCTGTCAGCCAATCGGGAGGCGGCCTTTAAAAAAATGCAGCAGGGCGCCACTTCAGGCAGTCGGCCTAAATTAACGATGACACCAGTCAAACTAAGTGATGCTAAAAAAATCGCCAAACTAACTAACGTATCTAGTTACAACGCTACTACTTCGACATCGGTAAATGCCTCGGGGTTTGACACTGTTTCAACCTCCTCATCGAGTTCGCCAATGGGGGGCATGAAAAACGCGACGAATACCGGCAATATTACCATCCAAGGTGTAACGGATACTGCCAGTTCAACGAACTTTAGCAGTAAAACGAACCGCTTAACGTCTGGCCGTCAATTGACCAGTGCTGATAGCGGGACCAACAACGTGATGATTGAATCGGAACTGGCTAAGGCTGATAGCCTAAAGGTCGGCGATACGATTAAGGTTAAGACCACTTCAGGTAAGAAGACCTATCAGCTAAAAATTGTTGGTATTTACAAGGCTAGTTCAAGTGCTTCAACTCAAATGGGACCGGGTGCGAGTGATCCAGCCAATACGATTTATACGTCAAATACCTTTGCTAATACGGTTAAAGGTAGCAAATATGCCAATACGGCTGATTCGGTCACCTTCACGATTAGTAACCCAAGTGAGGTGAATAACGTTAAGACAGCTGGTAAAAAGCTGATTAGTACTAGTAAGTACAGTTTGAGTGCGAACGATGCCAGTTATCAGTCAGTCAAAAGTAGCATGAATGATATTAAATCATTTGCTAACAAGATTGTTTGGCTGGTTTCCATAGCGGGAACGATTATTCTAGCCCTAATCGTGATGTTGCAGATTCGTGAACGGCGCCATGAAATCGGGGTACTGCTATCGATGGGCGAGTCACGGATTAAGATCATTGGCCAGCTATTTGCTGAATTAGCCATGGTCATGGTGGTTGCACTCGTGATTGCTGGAATTGGCGGTCAGTTTATTGGAAATAAATTAGGTAATCAACTAGTTAGTCAGCAGACAAGTAGTACTGCAACTACGGGTTCAAACGGGTCACAAGGTGGCATGCCTAGTGGCCGACCAGGTGGTGGTGGACAAGGCCAACAACCTGGTGGGATGAGACAGTCTGTGAGAGCTAATAACGGTGCCGCTAAAAAGACCACCTTAAAAGTAAGTCTTTCGCCGGTACAGTTGATTAAATTAGGCGGTATGGGCTTCGTGATTATTTTATTATCTGTGGTTATCGCTGCTGGCGGTATTTTACGGCTCAAACCAAAGCAGATTCTACTGGAATAGAAAGGAAGAGTTGCCATGTTAAAAATCAAAAATTTGGGTTACTGGTATGACAGACCTGAGGAGGCGCTATTTAACGATGTTAACCTGGAGTTTAGAACTGGTCAGTCGTACGCGGTAATTGGTCAAAGCGGTACTGGTAAGACCACTTTCTTGTCACTCATTGCTGGACTGGATGTTCCGAAGAAGGGCTCAATTGAGTTAGATGGTCGAGATGTTCGACAGATTGGGTTAGCTAATTTTAGAAAACGAGACGTTTCAATCGTGTTTCAGGCTTATAATTTAGTGACTTACATGTCATCTCTGGACAATGTGTTAACAGCCATGGCTATTACAGATTCGAGCCACAAAGGTGATAAAGGCTTTGCCAAAACGTTATTGGGTAAACTCGGACTGACGGAAACACAAATCATGCAAAAGGTGAGTCACCTTTCTGGCGGCCAACAGCAGCGTGTCGCCATCGCACGGGCCATGGCAGTTGATGCTAATCTGGTAGTGGCCGATGAGCCCACTGGTAACTTGGATGAGGCTAATACACGAGAGGTAGTGGCCTTATTTCAACAATTAGCGCATGAACAACAAAAGTGTGTGATTATTATTACCCATGAACCCGAAGTAGCGCAGGCCTGTGATCATCAAATTCAGTTGGCAGAACATCAGTTTAATCTGGTTTAATGGCTAAAAGATAGTTAAAGCGTTGCGCTAAAAAATACGGCAATCATCCCCATAATTTTGGGAACGATTGCCGTATTTTTCGGAATATTGGTGCTAATATGAACTAACTTATTTAGTTGCTTTTTCAGCTGCTTCAATTTCAGCTAAAGTTGGAATTGAAGGGTGGGCACCCATGCGTTGAACAGTGATGGATGAAGCACGGTTAGCAAAGCGAATCGCTTCGGCTAAGTTGCTAAAGTCTGGTTTTAATTGAGAGCTCAAAGCGCCAATAAAGGTATCGCCGGCAGCGGTTGTATCAACGGCGTTCACTTTGAAAGCATCAACGAAACCGTAGTTGCCATCAGCAGTATGGTAGAAGGCACCCTTGCTACCAACGGTGATAATGACACCCTTAGCACCCATGGCGTGGAGCTTTTCAGCACCCTTGATCATGGAAGCTTCATCGGTAATCTCAACACCAGTTAAGGTTTGGCATTCAGTTTCGTTTGGCACAACCAAGTCACTCACAGCTAATAAACTAGCTGGAATCGTTTCTTGAGCAGGAGCTGGATTCAAAATCGTGACAACGTTGTTTTCCTTGGCAACTTTGAAGGCTGCTTCGGCAACGTCAAGTGGTGTTTCAAACTGGGTAATGATAAAGTCGCTTTTAGCGATAGTGTCTTTGGCGTTATCAACATCTTGAGTTGATAAGACTTGGTTAGCACCACCATAAACTAAGATTGAATTTTGACCATTTTTATCCAACAGAATGAAGGCTTGTCCAGTTTTAGCATCCTTAGTAATGGTGATTTGATCAACGTTGATGCCAGAATCAGTCATTGATTTCACCATAAACTTACCGTTGGCATCGTCACCGATCTTACCGATAAAGTAGGTGTCGGCACCGGCACGGCCGGCAGCGATTCCTTGATTAGAACCCTTACCACCGCCAGCAAAAGATTGATCACCCATCGCCAGGGTTTCGCCAGGCTTTGGCAAGCGAGGAATTTCAAGGATTGTATCCACATTTAAACTTCCGATTACAGTAACACGATTAGTCATTTTAATAGGCCTCATTTCAAATTGTGAGTATTTTTACGATTAAAGTCAAGTAAAACGTTTTACGTATCTCGCACTAATAATATAGCAGATAGTGTAAGCTGTTTCAATAATTCTGGTAAAATTCTCATTTACCGAATTATTTATCGTTAACGTCGCAACTTTTTGATATTTCCCAAATGACATGGAAAATGAATTATTGGGCAATGATTTTCAAAATTTGTCGTGTTTGATCCACGGTTAACTGTCCGGGAGCTGACACTGCCGAAGTTGTTGCGAAAGTTAACGCGCTGTTAAAGGTTTGACCCGCAACTCGTGTGACGGCACCAAGGGAACCCATGGCCATGGTAATAATGGGCTGTGAAATTTCCTGGCTGGCATCATGAGTAGCCACCATTAAGTTTAAGACGTCATCGTTGCTTTCGGGCATTACGGCTAGTTTGACCACATCACCATTTAATTGGGCCATTTTTTTGAGCTGAGCCATCATTTCACTTTTGGCAGGAGTATGTTCGAACTCGTGATGACTGATAATTGTTCGAACTTGATGGGTGTGCGCAAGGGAGATTAACTGATCCGTGACGGTTGAATCTCGGCGCCATTCGATATCGATGGCAGTGACTGCTGTTCGCAACATGATTTGAGTATAAAGTTTTAAATAATCAGCGTCAGCAATCTGTCGTTTACCGCCTTCAGTACGGTCACGCAAAGTAACGATCAATGGCAGATCACCGAGAATCTCAACTAACCGGTTTGCTGTGGAAAGAATCCCAGCAGTATCTTCTAAATCGTTAAAGTAATCTAAGCGCCATTCAGCAATATCTGCCGAGGAAGAAACCGCTTCTCCTGCTTGACCAATGACAGTGTTTGAATCCACGCCCGTAATGGGAACGCATATTTTAGGAACACCGCTGCCAAGCGACAGTCCCTTGAAAGATACTGGTGTCATATGAATGATGATCCTCCTCTAATTAATCTATTTCTCATCTGAATTTAGCATGTTTCTGAAGGGGAAGCAAGCAAAGATATAAAACCAACAAGGTGGTATAGCCACATGATTGTGGGACACTTTCAAACAAATGTTGGCATAAAAAATGGGAATGGACAGCTTTAAAATAAACATTTTTCTAATTAAATTTTAATAAAAGTAAAGTATCATATCTTCTATTATTGAGAAAGATTAGGTGAGCGACTTGGAAGCAACTGAGCAATTAGCTGCAATTAGTAAATATACCGCACAAAAGTTAGCAGATGATGTCACGGGGCATGGTGTTGACCATATTAACCGGGTAGTGACCAATGCGAAAATGCTGTTAGCGGAAGAGCCTTCTGCTGATTATCTGATTACGCTTAGTTCGGCGTATTTACACGATGTTATTGATGATAAATTGGTTTCGGATGTCCCAGCTGCCCAGCGGGATGTGGAGCGTCTTTTAAGCTCAATTGGATTTGCGCCAGATCAAGTGCAGTCAGTGATGTTCATTATCAACAATATGTCATTTAGCAAATCCCTGACGGATGATCAGCAACCACTGCCGTTGGAGGGTCAAATCGTGCAGGATGCGGATCGTTTGGATGCAATTGGTGCAATAGGAATTACTAGGGCCATCTATTATGGCGGGCATCATAATGAAAAAATTTATGATCCGCAAGTAGCACCTAGAACCAGCATGACAAAGGCGGAGTATCGTAATTTAGATAACGAAACGATCATTAACCATTTTTACGAAAAATTGCTAAAGCTGCCGGACAGTATGAATACCTCAGTAGCGAAAAAAATTGCGAAGGGGAGGCAGAAAACCATGACCACTTTTCTGGAGGATTTTAAGGCGGAGTGGAATGGAATGCGCTAAGGCGCAAGGTGCGGAAACGAGCGTTTAGAGAGTGAAATATAAGGCAAGGCCTCCATAAATCCCGAACTTGGATTTGTGGAGGCCTTGCCTTATATGCAACTCTCTGCTCGTTGAAGCCCGATTAGGCTATATAAAAGGCGAGCGCCCGAACTTGGATTTGTGGGGGTCCTTGTTTACATGCAGCTCTCTGCTCGTTGAAGCCCGATTAGAAAAGGTGCGGAAGCAGGCGATTAGAGAACGGAGTGTAAGACGATTCGGGTAAAAATCCCGAACTTGGATTTATACCCGAATTGACTTACATGCAGTTCTCTGCCTGCTGTAGCCTGATTAGGCTATATAAAAGTCGAGCACCTAGGCTATACAAAATTATTCCTCTTCCAGCAAGTCCGTAAACTCACCATCAACCAGCTTGCAAACCGCTTCAGCATTAACTTTCACCGAACGGCCAATTTGTCCCGAAGAAACAATGATTTCGCCTTGTTCTTTAGCTGTATTATCGAAGTAAATCGGGTACTTCAGTTTTTCCCAGATACCGATGGGCGTGTTAGCACCGTGTTCGTATCCAGTAGTTTTAACGAGTTCTTTCAAAGGGACCATGTTGACCTTCTTGTTGCCAGAAGCTTTAGCTAACTTTTTCAGGTCTAAGTGCGTATCTAGTGGCAAGACGCCCACAACGGGACCAGTAGTTTTACCGGACGCAACCAAGGTTTTATAGATGGTGTGTTGATCAAAGGTGCTTTCGTCAACATCCATTTGTTGAACGTCTCCGGCTTCATGAGTGGCAAATGAAAGCTGCTCGTAGCTGATCTTGGCTTTGTCGAGGATCTGTTCGACTAATGTTTTATGTAATTGCCCTTTTTTCTTCTTTTTTGACATAGTAATCATTCCTTACTTAAATAATTTGGTGCAGTCCAGACGAACAATTAATAAGGACCAATTTTAATAATAGTGCGTTTCAATCTATCCGAACTCTTCAAAATCTGTTATACTCGATTTAATTATTAAATCAGTGAACTGGTTGCAAGGGAGATTGGAATGGCAGATTTAGTTTACAGAAGAGTATTGCATGACTTGAAATCGCGAATTCACGATAATCAGTTTCCAGACAAACGACTACCGGATGAGCGCAGTCTGAGTGAAGCATACAACGTCAGTCGTAGTTCAATCAAGCGAGCACTTGGTGTTTTAGCAAATCAAGGGATTATTTTTAAGAAACGTGGTTCTGGCACTTTCATTAATCCATTATACATGAAGAATCAAACGATTTTTCATTATGAAGGCTCGAATTTAGGGATTACAGATAGTTTTAAGAGTGATGGACAAACTCAGGGAATCAAATTACTGTCCTTTAAGGTGGTGCCTGCTAACGAAGAAATGCAGCAGGATCTCTTTTTGGAAAAGGGCGATTTTGTGTATGAAATCAAGCGCCTACGGTTATTCGATGACCATCCGTTTATGATTGAACGGGGCTTTATCCCGATTAAGATTGCACCTGAACTATCGCAAAAGGTGGTTTCAGGCTCAATCTTTAACTATCTGGAGGACGTTCAAAATAAGGTTGTGACCAAATCGTTTATGACGATGAAAGCTGCACCTTCCAACGAAGAAGATCAGGATTTATTGGCCTTAAAGCCAACGGAACCAGTTGCCATTATGGATGGCATTTTCTTCTTGGACGACGGCACACCGTTTGAAGTCTCTAATATGCGGTTACGGTATGATTACTTCAATTACAATACGTTTGTAACGTTGGATGAAGAGTAGTAAGACTGAATTTAACTTTAAGTGGGTATATAGGGTTAGTGGCATATGTGGTGCTGCTAGCCCTTTTCTATTCACTTAGTTGTATCAAGTTAATCATTCACGTATGATTATAAGCAGATAATGAAGTAAAGGTGGTCCCATGAGAATATTAGAAGCAGTCGTCCACGTGATGGACAAGGATTCAGGCAACGTTGTAGTATCGCATAAGGCAGTTGATCCTAGTGATGTGGTCATGGAGGAGTATCTTCAAAAAGTCATCGAAAAGTTGATGAAGACTGAATATACGGAAGCCTCTCTCGACGACTGCCAGATTGTAAAGCAGCTCGTTGATAATCCAAGTGAGTTTATCGATAATTCTGCGCAAATCAGTCTGGACTTTTTTAATGCAATCAAGGGTGCAACGAAGATTAATGGCGGTGATCTGCTTTTCTTCCGTGCTCAAAATGATGACTTGGTTGATTTAACCGGCATGGTGAAATTAGACTATACCGCTAAGTATCTCCATGCGATTGAGTATGACGATGATACGCTGGTCAATACGATCATTCAAAACAAAACCATTTTGCCGGCTCCGGTTCAGACGGTGAAAGATGGCTTTTTGGTGATGGGAGATACGATTCGAGTTCAGTCGAAAAAGTATGATAATAACGGGGATGACTGGAGCTTTGCACAGAACATTTTAAAGCTTCCAGTGGTTAAAAAGGTTTCTGAGGAAATCAAAACGATTGAAAAAACGGTTAAGGAAACCGCTAAAAAATATACCGAAGCTGACGTATTAACGGTGCCGGAGACGCATAAAGCCGTTTACGAGAGTATCAAAAGGGATGAAAGCATCGATAGTGACCATATTGCTGAAACGGTTTTCCAGGATAACCCAGAAGCTAAGGTTGCTTTTAAGGAAAAACTCAAAGAACGTGGTGTGTCGGAGACGGTCCGGGTACCCAATGCGCCGATTTTTGAGAAGAAGTACCAAAAACAGAAAATTAAGCTTGGAAATGGCATTGAAATGACGGTTCCAGTAGATGTTTTGAAAAATAAGGACGTCGTTGAGTTTCGAACTAATCCTGATGGCACCATGTCAGTTATTGTGAAGAATGTTGAGCAAGGCTGATTATAATACCATGAAATCAGAAGAAGGTGTGACACAACTCGGTAGATTCCAGAATTTAACGCCAATAAAGCCTATT
>NZ_BAAKGN010000008.1:0-98101 GCF_059704265.1 Secundilactobacillus sp. MJ173 | reverse complement strand
TCTACCAAGCTGATTACTTATGAACCAGCCTTTTAATCATATCTCATTGCCTTTAACTTGTCAACCGAAATTTTAAATTTTATAATTTTGAATTTCGATTTCCGTCGCAAGCAACTTAATTAATATACCGCTTTGTTTGGAAAATGTCAAACACAATTTATATTTATTTATAATCGCGTTTGTGCTTTCCTCGCGAAGCAACTTAACCAATATATCATCCGTACAAACATGTGTCAACGGAATTTATCACTTCTAATGGTAATCACATTTATTAGTTGAAAATTATAACCGTTTTAACCGTCTTATCGACCATCATAACTAGTTTTATAGCTAGTTGAGGCGTTAAGATAGTTCCACATCTATTTCTCATGACCATCGTCCTTTGTGAAGAGCAATTTGCTTTGGGCCGGGTGTTTACGCAAATATTGCTTAGTAAACACCGCAACTTCTGCTTTATTATTAACATTTACATTAGCTGATGTCATTGCTTTAGTCAGTTGAGAATAAAATTGATCAGCAACGGGGTCATATAAATGAACCAGTAGATCGTGATTAACTTGAATCCAACTTGCTAACTCTTTCTGATGAGCTGGTTGCACGACATTCAATAAGACCGTCACTGCAGTTGGAACCAGTTCGAATAACCGTTGCTGCTTTTCGTGATCATCCAATAACCTCACAAAGCGGTTGAAAAATAAATCTGCCATCATCTCCGTAGTCCATTCAGCAGGTTGTTTACCATAACCTTCTATAAGTACCTGTAGCACGAGTGAGTTAATTAAGACGATATTTTGTTGATCAGCTTCACTCATATTACTAACAAGAGGCACCTCAGCAACCTGGTCAAGCCAGCTATCTAGTTGTTCATCAAATTGTGCCATGTCTTTCCTCCTCATTCAGTTTTATCATTATATGAAAGTTTCTACTATAATACAAACTCTTAAAATTATGGAAAAGCAAAATCAAAGCTAAAGACATTTTAACGATTTTCATGTATCCTTATCAAACGTATATTTAAACTTAAAGAGGAAGTTAATCATGAAAGAAGTCGTTATCCTAAGTGCAGTTAGGACCCCAATAGGGAAAATGGGCCGCCAATTAGCAAACTATTCATCCGTTCAATTGGGAACACTGGCTGCTAAAGCTGCTATTCAACAGGCACAGATTCAACCCGATATCATCGACCAAACTATTATTGGCAACGTTTTGCAAGCCGGCTCAGGTCAAAACGTCGCTCGGCAGATTGCCCTTAATAGTGGACTGCCAGCTACCAGTACTGCCATGACCATCAACCAAGTATGTGGTTCTGGAATCAAAGCCATTCGTCTGGCACAATCTGCGATTATCATGGGCGACGCTGACACGGTTCTTGTCGGCGGTACTGAAAGCATGTCCAACGTCCCTTACCTGCTCCCCGATATGCGACAAGGAACAAAGTACGGCGAGAAAAAAGTACTAGACGGCATCGAACATGATGCATTACGCGATGCATTTACCCAGGACTTAATGGGGATTACAGCCGAAAACGTTGCGGAAAAATACCGTGTTTCACGTGCCGAACAAGATGCCTTCTCTCTGCGCTCTCATCAGCGAGCACTAGCTGCTACTCAAGCTGGTTACTTCAACGATGAAATTATTCCAATCACCATTGCCGGGAAAAACACTACTGTGATGACTCAAGATGAAGCTATCCGCCCCGACACCTCCCTTGAAGCCCTCAGTCACTTAAAGCCAGCCTTTAAATCAAATGGCACTGTGACTGCCGGTAACTCTGCTGGTTTGAACGATGGTGCCAGTATGCTGGTATTAATGTCAAAAGAAGCCGCCGATGCTGCTGGATTAAACTATTTAGCCGTGCTTGATGGCTATCAAGAAGTGGGAATTGATCCAAGCATCATGGGGTACGCTCCCTATTACGCTATTTCACAGCTATTAGCGAAACAGAAAAAAACGATTGCAGATTTTGATCGCTATGAACTAAACGAAGCCTTTGCCGCGCAGTCAGTAGCCGTTTCCCGTGACCTGAAGATTCCCGAAGATCGCCTTAACGTTAGCGGTGGTGCCATTGCCTTAGGTCACCCTGTTGGTGCTTCTGGTGCCCGAATTCTGACAACTCTCGTTCATGATTTGCAGCGTGAACGGCTTGAATCCGGTATAGCGGCGATTTGCATCGGTGGCGGAATGGGGATCGCACTTTCTGTTCACCGAAACTAACGATTACTTACTAAGTATGAAAGTGTGACACAACTCGGTAGATTCCAGAATATAACGTAAACAAGCCATTCCGACAAAAACGTCGAAATGGCTTATTTACGTTATATGGCCAGAACCTGAACTGTATAACAGGTTTGGGCTAAATTAAAGTATTGCACAAACACAAACTTTAAGTTGTCTTTTAGTCAAGAAACCAGATGAAATTTTTACCAACAGACACTTATGTCACAACTTCATCCCGTTATTTAGCCTCTTCAAACTCAGCATATAGCTCGAAAGGAACACGTCGCCTTAACGTTACTGTATCTGGTGCTACCTGACAATCCAGTGCCACCACTTGAACACCCGCTTGCTGTGCTGCGGCAATTGCATCCGTCAACTTTGGTGCCCGTTCGCGATAAATCGTCATCAGACGTGCGTAATCCAATTGCACAACGAACAGTAAGTAAGTAATGGCACCCTCTTGAGCCGCCCGCGTTAACTCATGAACGTGCTTCACAGCGCGCACGGTGGGGGCATCTGGAAAAGCAGCCACCCCATTATTCTCCAAGGTCACTCCCTTAACTTCGATCCAAAGATCCTGCTCTGATTTTGTTTGCCCCCAAAAATCTAGTCGTGAGTCATGATAGACGGTTTCAGGTTTAAAGTGGCTTAACTCCGGCAAATCTGGCAGTTGAAGTCTGTGCATCAGCTGAGCTTCTTTCACTAGCTGATTGGGCAGCTGACTGTCAATATTGATCCAGTGAAGTCCCTGCTTTTTGACAGCAACCAAATCGTAATCTGTCTTTCGCGTTTGTTTTGGCTGATAATTTAACGCAACTTGCGTACCGGGCACCAGTAATTCTTTACTTCGTCCGGTATTTTTAATGTGGACCGTTACCGTTTCATCCGCTAACTTGCAGTGCGCAATAAATCGGTTAGGCCGATCAATGAACGTTGCTAACTTAACATCCTCATACTGCATTCCAACCACCTCTTTTTCATTTTACACTGCACTAGACCTTTTTAAAAAGCCACTAAAGGGGTAAAATTTAGGCTAACTATTTATTAGGAGGCAAAACATGTCAGCTACATACTTAAGACGGGCGACCCCAGCAGACTTACCCGCAATTACAGCCATTATTAGTGGTGCTAAAGCCTACTTAAAGGAACAACAAATTAATCAGTGGCAAGATGGCTATCCAGATCCTGCAACCCTTAAACAAGATATCAAAGATGGTATCACCTTTGTTTTGATCTACAACAACACGGTTGCTGGAACTGCAGCTTTACACCAGGGTATCGATGTTAACTACCTCAAGATTGAAGATGGTCAATGGATCAGTGGTACCAGCGACCATTATTCGGCGATTCACCGAATTGCTGTAGCCAGCGATTTTCGTGGGCATCACTTGTCAGAAACTTTGATGACTGGTCTCATCACCATTTCCGGTTTACTGGGTTTTAAGGACATCCGCATCGATACCCATCCAGAAAACAAGGGCATGCAACACGTCATTACCAGCAGTGGCTTTGACTATCGTGGTATCGTACACATGCAACGAGATAACGCGGTTCGTTACGCCTATCAGTTGCTCATTAAATAGTCAGCGAGGTGAACTCCTATGACCATTGCGGATACCGCAGTGCAAATGAAATTAATGATTTTATTTGCAATTGGCCTGATTGCATTGCTAACGGTCATTATCCTTAGCATTCGACGCGATCACCGAATTGCTTTAAATTCAACGCTGCCCTTAATTATTGTGGCGTTCTTCATGCTGATTGTCTTAATCAGCCTACTGCTTCTGTAAAAAACGATACTCAAAAAGGCTTGATTCTTCAACACAAAAGTTGAAGGACCAAGCCTTTTTATATCATATATGAATTAAGCCTGTTGCTGACTGTGATCCGCTCGCCTGCGAAGCAACCAACGCCAAACGCTCCATATAGTTCCTAGGACAAATAGCACTAGCCCAAGAACTGAAAGCAATCGTCCTGCTGATAGTCCCGGCGTTTGATAAGTTAACCGAATCTGATGTTTCCCAGCAGGAATTTTAGCACCAATAAAACCCGTATTAACTTGTTGCGTAGGCGTACTACGCCCATCCACCGTCAAATGCCAGCCCTTCGTGTAAGGAATGGAAGTTGTTAGCACACTCGCTTGAGTGCGGTCAGTGGTTCCTGACACGTGGTTGTTGGTTACCTTTAATTGTTTAAGACCTTGTTTTTGAATTTGGGTCGTCTTTTGACGGTAACTTTGACCAAACGGAACCGCAATCACTCGCACGTTCTTGAAACTCATCTGATTAGCTTTGGTAAAGGAAACATTGATCGTTTGTCGTGCTTTCTTAGCATATCCAAGATTAATCAAAACTTTATCGCGCTTCTCATAATCCGACAAATTATTAATTCCTAATTGCAGGATATTAGCGTCTTTGTTCTGAGTTGTCACTTGAAGATTGTAAGAGTTAAAGTACTGGTTATTCATAAAGTTTCGCCAGTAGTTTAATTTAGCTCCTTGTGAAAACGGAACATCCCCCATTATTGACCGACGTGCAGTGTAATCTAAACGTTCAGAAATAGAAGGGAATTTGGTTTTAATACCATCAAATTCAATGTAAAGTTCACTGTTCTTATATGCAGAAGGATTCTTTAATGTGATTTGATAATCAGCATTTTGACCGAGGACGTCACTTGTCATGGTCTTTAACCCATTTTGATTAGTCTGACTATCCTTTTCAACAATCGCTTGGTTTTGCTTCATCATGTTAGTGATTGCTTTGGAGGGTTTCGTCGTTTTGGCAATTTGATCATACGCTTCAATTTGCTTTGGCGTCAGTTCTTTCGACTTAATTTGGGAGAGAACTGAATGACCAGTATCATGTTTGACCTGATAAGCAATTGCCTGGTCTTCCGTGGTAATTGGTTGATAGTTCATTTTAACAGTATATGGAACCGTCTTCGCCGTTGTTGCCGCTTTGACCGTCTTAACACCACTCACCTTGTGATCAGTTAAGGTGCCATCCAGCATCGCCTGTTCCTTATCACTACCTGAAAGTTTCTGATATGATTGTTTATCAAGCTGCTGAGTTTGGGTATAGGCAAGCGGTAAAGCATACTTATTCCGATAAATCGCTGTACCAGTATGGTTATCTAGGGTATAGACAGCTTGATTTTGAAAGATCATGGGCTGGCCATCTTTATCCTTGATTGGCTCAAACCCGTAAGGCACTTTCGATTTACCCACTTCATCTTCACGAACGAATAGATATTTGACGTGTAACAGTGATGAGAATGTTGTCCGATTATCAACGTTTCGAGTTGGATTATTCATAGTGTTCTCACTGTTAAGCAACTCTTTATTGACATCATCAACCGAACCGTTTTGAACGGAAAAGTACGAACTGATCGAATGCATATTTAACAGCATCGGGATGTTGTTCCCCGCTGTTTTCAGCGTGTAATAATCAGACGTCTCCGCTGTGCGGTAAAAACTCTTGTCGTGCTTTGTCAGATACCGGTTCGCGTAATCGTAATACGTCGAGATCCAGTGTGGAGCAACACCAAGACTGAGTTGAGAGGATGTCGTGTCACTGTATTTACTACTATAAAAACCAAGTCCCATGCTAGCAGCGTTCACGACTACTAGCACAAATAAACTAAACTTTAATCGCTGACTTTTAAGCCCGCCAATAAACCCATAAGCAAGCACTAGTAACGTCACGAAGTAAATGCCGTACATCACGGCATTATGAGCCCGCATTTTGAAAATAAACCCGTTACCGACCCAAACTAATGCTAATAACAGCAAAGTGCCCCGCACAAACCATTTAAAATCAGCGGGAACAAGTTCATGCAAATGATCAATAAATAGCCCCGCAACTAGGGCAAACGGTAGCTGTGCCAGTAAGACCCAACGATTGGATGGCGTGCTCATCACGTTCATCACCGCTGCAAATTGTGGGAGCAGTAAGCCAACCGCAATTAATATCAGGGTTAAATTGAGCATCAGATACTTCTTAAAGTGCCGTAGTGACCACATTATTGCCAGTACGGTTAGCCCACTGGTCCCCATAACAACCCAGTACATTTTTGAACCACTAGAATCCAGAATAACGTTAGGTAACTTCATGTAATAAATTGCTGGATAAAGTTTCAATCCATTCGCAAAAGTACTGGATCCTGACCTTGAGGAATTAAGCATCGACATGACGTTTGGTAATAATATGATGCCCGAGATCAGTAATGCCATCACAATGGTCAAGATAAAATAACCAAGCGATTTCGGTAGCGTGCGAACTAACTCGTCTTTACGTTTAAGATCAAGGTAACGAACTACAGCAAACACTAACGACCCCATTGCGAGTAAATAAGCAAAGTAAACGTTACTAATTAAAACGATTGCTGTGATTGCCACTAACCACAAAAATGATTGACCGTGATAGATCTTATCAATCGCTACACAAAGTAACGGGAAGAAGATCAGTGGTAGCAAGAAGAATGGGTGATGGTAAGCAACGTAGAACGAAAAACTGCAGAACGTATAGATTAACGTTGAAATGAGACTACCTGTACGTTTTAACTTCATCTGCTTAGCAAAAGTTAAAAAGGCTAGTCCCACTGCATACACACGCAGAATGGTAAGCACCTGATATCCTAGCTGAATCTTATCCGCTGGGAACAACGCGATCAGGTAACTAAAGGGATCTCCCACTACATAGTAAGAAAAAGTGGTCATTTGATCGGCACCAAGTCCCAAATTCCACGACCAGCTAAATAACGACTGATGCCCGGTTCCGCGAAGTATGCGATAAAACTCTTCTAATATTGGATAATGCTGCGTAATACCATCCATGTTCCAAATCGTGGTTTGTCCCATGAGGCGCAAAGCACCAAAAGAAAAAAGTATGATAAAGCCAAAAGTAACCGTATAAATTAACCAAATTGGAATTTTTTCAAATATCTTTCTCAAAATTATTCTCTCCGTTTTAGAATCAATTGTTCACATTATGCCATTATGCCATACCTCTGACATGAAAAACAGACGCTTCTGTTTGCAATTCGATTAAGATTTTCTTTCAAGAATAACGTTCCCATAACAATTTCTTTTATTCAAACTTGAATCATCATACCCGAACCAGCTGATTAACCGATAGCAGATAAAGATACTTTTGAGCCACTGGCCGATGCAGCATCTTCTCCAAAGCCAGTGCGTATAATCGCAACTGACCCTCATAACGGTGCTTTACTTTTTCAAGACCAGCTTCCGTTGGCTGTAGATAATCCGTCTTGTAATCAAACAACGTGATACCCTCTTCAGTTAAAAAGTACCCATCGATAATCCCATGGATCAGGATTTTGGCGCCTTCGTCCCGCACAGTTGTGAAGGCATCTGTTGCTGGCAATAACAGTGAAAATGGCGTTTCCCGTTTCAGACTGTCTTGGTGTCGCAAAATGGTCTGTCCAAATTCGCTGGTAAAGAAGTTCACTACCTGTTCCTGCTTAATGCGTGCAGCAACCGGCTGCTGCATGACTTTTTGATCAACTAATCGGTCGATAACCGTCTGAACAGCATCAAGATCAACGGGCTTGGATAGATCTAATTCCTGAAAAATCAAATGAGTAGCAGTTCCAATTTCCGCAGAAGTTGGCGCGTTAATAGTTTGCATAAAAGCAGGTTGCTCAAGTTCATGGGTCACAAAGCGATTGCCGCCTTGAGCCGTTTGCCAATCTGGCTGATAATCCCCTAACTGCTTCAAGTCAGGGTCTTCAAACAGCCGCTTAATTTCGGATACCGACTGATAAGCAGTGGTCTGCGTTTCAGCTTGATTTTGATAGCTAAAGGTCATCAGCTGATCAATCTCATCAACGTTAACATCCGCATAATCCGAAATAGCCGCCTGTTCCTTCAAGTCCTGTAACCATTTCTCGCCCGTTTCAGCTTTTAGTCGTGGCCCCATACCAATGAGGTCGTCTGCTGAATAAAAGGTAAGGTCAAACTGAGTATCATCGCTTTGTAAAGCCGGCAACACCTTTTTCTCCGGATTCAGTTCAAATCTCGGGTGCCTCATCAGCGCCAACCCGATCCAGTCTAGGAAGTTATGGGTTTTCTCTCTCAGGTTGGGATTCAAAACTAGCGAGTCATCGTGATTAGCTGCGCTCCAGCCCTTAAGCAAACTGTCTTGGCCCTTACACTCACCCACGATATAAAGTCGCTGTTCGGCTCGAGTTAGTGCCACATAGAGTTTACGCATTTCCTCAGCCAGCGCCTCTTTTCGAGTAGCTGCCTGAATGACTAACTTAGGCAGGGTTGGCGCCATAAGCCGCTTTTCAGGATCAAAATAATCGATACCGATGCCGAGTTGGTTATTGAGAATTGCCTTATCAGTGAGATCTTGAAGGTTGAACTTCTTTGAAGCATTCAGCAAGAAGACAACTGGAAATTCCAGTCCTTTACTGCCATGAATCGTCATGACCTGTACCGCATTTTCGGTGGCTCTGGTTTTTGCTTCGGCGAGGTCATGGTCATTTTTCTGCATCCGTTCAATGAACCGAACAAATTGAAACAGGCCCTTAAATCCGTTTTGTTCATAGTCAGCCGCCCGTTCGTACAAAGCATGTAAGTTCGCCTGACGTTGCGGCCCCGCTGGCATTCCAGCAACATAATCCAGGAAACCAGTAGTCTGATAGATTTGCCAGATCAAGGTTGCCAGCTGTTTTTGCCGCGCTGTGGTTTGGAACTGGCTTAACTGTTCCAAGAACTTCTGAATCTTGGGGTATAAACCATCCGCATACTGATTACCAGCATATTCGGTATGATAGCGTTCATAAAAGTGGAGTAACGCAGAATAGTAATCATCCGTTTTGTCACTAATTCTTAAATAGGCCAATTCATTTTCATTCAAACCAACAATTGGTGACCGTAAAACGGCAGCCAGCGGAATATCCTGGTAAGGATTATCAATAATCTGCAGCATGGCCATCATTATCTGAACTTCCGTGGTTTTAAAGTAACTTTGAGCATCATTGATTTGAACCGGAATATCAGCTCGGCCAAACTGATCCTGAATCTCCAGATTATTCTTCTTCGTTGAAGCAATAATCGCAATGTCTTGGTATTTCAATGACCGCAATTCCTGCGTAGACCGGTCCCAGATTTGGGTATCCTGCCCTAGCAGTTCGCGAATCTTTTGCGCCATCAAGGTCACTTGACCTTCATCACCATCGGGCACCTCATCCGTACCCGCTTCACTAGGGGCTTCTGTATCATAAATCATCAATGACGCTACGTTGGGCAACGTATCCGGATAGCTGGCACCATACACTAATTTAGCTGAACCGGCGTACTTGATTTGCCCCAATTGTTCATCCATGATCTGGGTGAAAATTAAGTTGGTAAAATCATCTACGTTTTTCATTGAACGGAAGTTTTCCGCCAGGGTGATTTCTTTACCAGCATCCGGATCTTCTCGATACCGGTTGAATTTTTCAATAAATAGCTTGGGCTCCGCTAGTCTGAAACGGTAGATGGACTGTTTAATGTCCCCCACCATAAACAGGTTACCTGGATGCTCGTGCGCTAACGTGGTAACGATGGCCTCCTGAAGCTCATTGGTATCTTGATACTCATCCACCATAATTTCGTGGTAATCCTTGGACAACTGTTCGCGGACGGCCACTGCTTCAGGGGATGTCGTTTGCAATATTTGCAGCGCGAAATGTTCAATGTCACTGAACTCCCAAACATGACGGCGACGCTTCTCAGCATCATAAGCAGTGGCGAATTTTCCCACGGTTTCAGCAAGTTCTGCAACGATCTCGCGACTCTTATTCATTGCCTCAGCCGTTTCTACCTCGGGTAATGGCATTAATTTAGCCGCCGTTTCAAGCGCATCTTTAGCATTGTCCCGATGAGTCACATAAACTTCTTTAATTGCTTGATAATCATCGTACTCAGCCGACTTCTTGCCAATCGATGGTAGCCGGCCCCACGGAAATTCGTTGAGTCCTAAACGTAAACCATTCCAGGATAGCTCGTCCATGTTGAACTCTGATAATGGTGACAGCAGACTGTCCATGTAGGCCACCGCTTTATCGATTGCGGCATCTTCAGCCAAATCACGCCCCTGCTGCAATTCCCGTTTAGCCGTATCCAACTGTTGCTGAATCAAGGGTAACAGCTGTTCTTGAACAATTTGACTTGCCATTAACGAGCCATCCACCTGATAGGGTTCAGCCAAGGTCTTTAACCAAGCACTAGGATTCGGTTTGGCACCCATAAATTGAAAGACTTGCATCACTTTGTCGGTGAGGCCGTCATCTGAACGGTCATTGGAGAAATTCTGAACCAACCGTTTAAATACCCCATCTTCGTCATTTTGATACAGCTGTTCGCGGACATCGTTCCAGACTTCATCTTTCAGCAGCGCACTTTCAGATTGATCACCCAAGATTCGAAAAACGGGATCGAGGTCAATCAAATAGTAGTAACGCTCAACAATTCGCTGACAAAAAGCATCTAATGTACTGATGTCGGCAACCGGTAAAACCGCAAGCTGACGGGATAGATACCGCTGTTCCGTTGCGTTAGCCTGACTGATCTGTTCTCGAAGGGCGGTCTCAATCCGTTGCTTCATTTCAGCAGCTGCGGCTCGAGTAAACGTGACGATGAGGAGGTTTTCCAGGCTTTCATGCGCCAAAATCATATTGATGACTCGATCAACTAGTACCCGAGTTTTTCCAGAACCTGCCGAAGCTGATACGAGTAAATTAGTTTGGTGAGTATCCAACACTTGCTGCTGACTTTTAGTGTATTTCACGGCGTTTAACCTCCTCTGCAATTTGCTTCATGATTTCATCCGCTTTTGCTGGTGCCGTTTGTACCCGATAGCTATTCTCCGGCAGCATTGGATCAAACTGCATAATAGCGGTATACGGCGAATTCGTCATCGCCGTTGGACCACTCAGCGGTTTATAGGGATTCAACTCGATCTGACCGTCAAAAATGCTACTGCCAGCTTCAGTAATCTTCATTTCAGTGTACTGTAACAGATTTTGTAACTGATCCATGGTAATGATGGAGTTCGACTTAGCTGCTGAACCATCCTTTTTTAATTTAAACGGAAATACCTTAGCCGCCTCACTGACCGCTAACTGCGGTTCCAGACCGTGAATCAACTCGTCATCGGCAACTAAGACCCCTTCGTAACGTTCCTTGGCCAATAAAGCACTGGAAATATCCGTCCTAATATCGCTGGGACGTAACCGCGGATTCTGCAAGTGCAGGTAGAGTGCGCCAGCCAGCTGGGCATCCGGATCATCGGCAATTAATGCCATGTTCTTTTGCACCACGTCCAGATACGTCATCATTTGCATGGCGATACCTTCGTAGATGTCGTTGAACTTCACCGTGTGTTCACTGGACTTGTAATCCACGATACCGATGTATTCGTTATTCGGTAGTTTCAGCGTGTCGATTCGGTCGATTTTTCCACGCACCCGAATTTGTTTTTTCTTTGGTAAATTAAATTCCAGTGGTGGCAGACCATCCTCTGCACCGATGTGGCCAAACAGGACTTCGGTTTTTCGGGCCCGCATTGGGGTGTACTGACTTTGCTTGTGGAACGTCACGGCCATTTGCCGGACGACACCAATCAGCTGTCCCTTAATAAACGCCATCCGATGACTACTATTCAAAATAGCGTACTGCAGGTTTTTAGGATCATTCAGAATTTGACCGGTAATCTCATCGATCAGCTCATTAAGCTGTTGGTCATCCAAATCGGCTAAATCAATTTTTTCCGCGTTAACCCGTTTCATTAACTGGTCCATGGCAGCATGGAAAAATTCGCCAGTATTGGCTGGTGACAGTTCAAACTCATCTCGTTCACGCAGCTTTAACCCATACTTCAAGAAGTACGCATACTGATTACGATAGAACTCCTCCAGCTTTGAAATCGAACTGTTAATGGTGTTGCCGTACAACCCAGTCACGATCTCCGCGTCTAGTTGTGCTGGCACGTTACGGTACGAGATACTACCTAACAGCTTTTCGGTTAGCGCTTGCGTGTCCCCTTGACTGAGCACTTGGTAAACGTACTGCCACGAGGGACTTAACCGAACGTTACGATCACGACTGTCATTGCTAGCTTGAATCAAGTGCCGCAACGTTGCCCGCTTAGCTCCCAGATAAGGGTTAAGATCTTGTTGATCAGCTTGCGGCGTTGCCGTATGACTAATAATTGGTAAATTAAAATGCTTTTGTATCCGCGCTAAATAAGGACTGATCTGATTTTGTTCATCATCGCCCGCATTGATCGGATACGTAAAAATCAGGCGTTCACTTGGCGTCATAAAGGCTAAGTAGTTGATGTATGGCTCACCCTGTAAGGTCATAATGCCATCATCGTTCAAATATTCACCTTCAGGTAACGTCAGTTTTTGACGGTCTTGGTCATTTAGCAAGTGCGTTGGCAAAGTGGTATCCGGCATGGTTTTATCGGTAGAACCAATCATAAACGTGATTTTACGATTATTCATTTGGATGATCCCACTTTCGGAAATCATCACTTGGTCAAGCGTTGAAGGAATCTGAGAATAATTAGCCCCCTCAAAACCAGCGTGCAGCAACGATAAGAAATCCTGCGACTGAAAGAGTCGATCGCCAAGAATGGTGACGTACTCATCTAACAAGTCGCAAAACGTCTGCCAAACCTGTTCCGGCTGGCCTGCTGACACTAAGTCGCCAGCCTCAATGGCGTGATCTCGCCAGGCCATTAGTTGGTCAACGACCCCGTTTTTAGTCATGAAGTTCACTAATAACGTTGCTGCTTCACGGCCATTTTTAACGTGATCCAATTTTTGATAGAACGGTACTAGCGTATCCCGAATAAATCTGCGAATACCGTTGATCTGATCCGAGGTTGCTTGGTCAGCGCTGGTGGCTGTGCCTAAATCATCGCTTTGAAGCCGAGCATACGGCCAGTCTTCCTTTTGCAACCAGCGTGATCCCTGATAGCCCATTTTCAACACCCAGTTTTCCGTCTTAAATAGGGCGTCACGGAAATCCTCTATCGGCATATATTGGCCATCACCTATTTTAGGAAGTAACAGTTCTGTTTTTAATAACCGCATAATATCGGCATACTGAAAATGCTTGCGTTTGATCTCAAAAATCGCGTCAATCAGTTCAACCAGCGGATGGTCCGCCATTGATTGCTGGACATCACTAAAATAAGGAATTTCCTGGGCGTTCATAATCGGTGCCAAGATAGTCTCGTATTGATCGAGGTGACGAGTCAAAATCAAAAAATCGCGGTACCGGTACCCTTTTTCCGCCACTAACTGGCGAATCATGGTGGCCACCCGAGCGACTTCGGCATAGCGATTATCCGCCTGAATAATTTGAATGCGATCCGCCTGTTGAAGCGTTTCGCTAGCCGTTGACGTCACACCTGTAGCAGTCGTCTGCCAATAGGTTTCCAATTGCTGCAACTCTGGCGTTGTCCGAGCAGCTGTTGCTCTAATATCACGTAATACGGGAACTGATAGCGCCCTTGCTGTTTGATAGAGCCGCATATAAGTTCGTGACGGTTGGTAGAACAGACTCTGTTCGTTAATGGTATCAGTCGTTGGCGTGCCCTGATCAAGAATCAGCGCCACTTTTACTTCAGCCGCCCGCTTCATCAGCGTTGATAACAGTTTCATTTCCTGCGCCGAGAACTGGGTCTGAGAAAAACCATCGAAGTAAAAATGAGCGTGGCTTAAATCAACCTCTTCTAAGTAAGTACTCAGTTGATTCAGCAAGTCGGTATTAGCAACATACTTATTGGTCATCGCCTGTTCAAAACTATCGTAGATCAACACCAGATCGTGTAGTTTGGCATCCAAGTCCGCACTAGTCCCCGTCATCTCTTTAGCAACTTGATCTAAGTCCAAAACGCTTACTTGACCCGTTTTTAACTCCAATATTTGCCGAGTTAACAAACTAATGAACCCCGGACGATCAGCTTCGCCAGCGAATAGCCGCAGTTCATCTTGATGGTCTAAAATGGCTTGATAAACCAGCATGTTCATGCCCGCTTGTGAAATTCGAGGTAGTTGATAAGCCGGTGCGTTTTTCATAAAGAACCAGGCCAGCCGGGTCAGCGACAGCACCTGAACCCCTGATTGGGCATAGGCACCATCGTCATTTCCAGACAGTTTGGCCAGTTGTGTCAATACCTGAACTTCAGACTCGAACTTAATGTGGTTTGGTACCAAGTAATAAAACTGGTCATCAGGGTGTTCCTGCTGCGCTTTTGCCAGCTCTGATAACAGGCTATTTTCATGGTTAACACTTGCTTTTCCAATTACAAATTGCAACGTCATCGTGTTGGTTCCTTTCTATCATCATTCACGAAACTGCGAAATGGTTTGCACTGGGTCTCTTCGAATTTTGCTGATTTTATCATAGCATATTTGAACGTCTGTTCTAGTCGTTTTCAAACAGATTTAAGGAATTTATAGGAGCTTTTTCTCAGTGATTATCGTCTTGAAAAAATGGTCTAATCACCTTTGGATTCAACAGCGTCCTTTCAATCTTTTTAAATAAATACGGCAAAGCCTATGCAGATCATGGTCTGCATAGGCTTTGCCGTATTATTCGAATAGCGATTATTTCATCAGTAAAATCCTAATTATTAACGTACGGATATTCACTCTATTTTGCTAGTGCATCAATCAGCGTTTGATTAAACGCCGGAATATCTTTTGGCTCTCGACTAGTAATTAGATTTCCGTCAACGACCACGGGCTTATCCTCAACGCGGGCGCCAGCATAATAAAGATCCGGCTGAACCGTCAGATAGGCAGTCATCGTCCGACCATGAACTAAACCAGTCTGAATCATTAATTGCGGACCGTGACAAAGCGCTGAAATCAGCTTATTAGTCATTAAGAAGTCCTTGGTAAAATCAACGAAACGCTGATCTGCACGTAATTGGTCGGGTGAAAAACCGCCCGGAATATAAAGGGCATCAAAGTCTTCTGGCTTCACATCCGCAATCGACTGATCAATGGTGATGGCTGTATCGTGTTTACCGGTTACGGTACCTTTTTCGAATCCAATGACAGTAACTTCGTGGCCAGCCTCACGAATTGCGTTGACCGGATCCACAAACTCAACGTCTTCTACCAAATCAGTAACCACAACTGCAACTTTTTTCATCATATCTTCCTCCTTTGTTTGTAAGTCCATTATTACGGCTTACGAGCAAACCGGCAATAACGCACTTTTTTGTGCCCATGAAGATTTTGCTAGTGAAAGGATCCCAGTGCGTTTTAGTTGCCGTTTCCTTGGCTCTAAGATATGATTTTATCCTGCCAAAATTACTTTGTGGAGGATAACATGACTGACGCACTTAGAAAATACACGCAAGAGAAAATCCAGAAGAAAGATTTTGATTGTGCTAAGGAATACACGCTTTCGATGTTCTCTGGTAAATACAAAATAGTGATCATTTATCACTTATTTCACGACGGTACCATGCGCTTTAGCCAAATCCAACGTTTACTGGTTGACGCAACTCATAAGATGCTGGCACAGCAGCTTAAAGAATTAGTCGCTGATGGCCTGGTCACTCGCCGTGAGGAAGTTTCTAACAACCGCAAAGCTGTCTATTATAGCTTAACAACAACCGGTAAAAGCTTAATGCCCATTATTGAAGAAATGTTTACTTGGGGAACCAAGCGGTTAGAACAATTAGCGTTACAAAGTAACTTTAAGTTAGATTGAAATTTGTTTCACGTGAAACTTTTAACGTATATCAAAATTTCATCTAGTTTCTTAACTAGAATATAATTTAAAACAAGCACCGTTCTGATAAAGCCATCGGAACGGTGCTTGTTTGTTTTAAATTCTGGAAGCTACCGAGTTGTGTAACGCCCTTATTCTTGATTCACTTTAATATAGTTTTCCTGCAAAACCGCGTTGGTATATTGCTCCAAGTCAGCTAAGGCTTCCGGATCATCACTTTGATGTGCCGCTTTACTTTCCGCAATTGCCCACTTGGCCAAATTATCCGTGATTGGGACAATATCCTGCAAAATATGCATCTTAGCCTGATCTGCGTGAGCTTTACGAATTTCTTTAAAGCTTTCATAATCGGTGATCAATCGCAAATTATCGCCGCTAGAAAATTCAGTGGATTCAAAAATAACAAAATGAGACTTTTGGTTTGCCTCATCCATTTGCGATTTAAGCATGTCCAATTGTTCAGGGTTCGTCTTAATCGTCACAGCGCATCACCTCTTTACATCCATTTTAACAAATTTTTGTCCGGTAAACGAGGTGTCGCGAGGCTTTTAAAGCATTTTAACTATTTCCGAACTTGTCCATCACCGTAAATAATGTACTTGGTGGACGTTAATTCGTGTAATCCCATTGGTCCACGAGCATGTAGCTTCTGAGTACTGATCCCGATCTCGGCCCCAAAGCCGAATTCGAAACCATCCGTAAACCGAGTGGATGCATTGATATAGACGCAGGCAGCGTCAATCTGCTGTAGGAAACGTTGTCCGTTTTGATAGTTATCAGTGATGATGGCTTCGGAATGTTTCGTGTTGTGGGCATTAATATGAGCGATGGCTTCGTCCTCAGAATCAACGACTTTCACCGCCATAATCAAATCGTTATATTCTTCGTCCCAATCGCTATCCGTTGCTGCCACCATACTCGGCACAATGGCACAAGCCCGGTCATCACCGCGAAGCTGAACACCTTGGTCCGCCAACGCTGCTGCAATTACTGGCAAGTACTCGTCAGCGACGGCACTATGAATCACTAACTTTTCCGCCGCGTTGCAGACTGATGGCCGCTGAACCTTGGCGTTGACCGTAATATCAACGGCCATCTGTAATTCAGCATACTGGTCTACATAAATGTGACAATTGCCAGCGCCGGTTTCAATGACAGGCACTTTAGCGGTAGTCACAACTCGTTGGATCAAGCCACGGCCACCACGGGGGATCAACACATCCAAATATTGAGTCAATGCCATCATTTCGTTAGCGACTTCGTGAGACGTATCGTGAACTAACTGGACGGCGTTTTCGTCCACGCCCAATTCCTTTAAAGCTCCTCGGAGTACATCACTAATGGCAATGTTAGTCTGGATGGCTTCTTTACCGCCTCGCAACATCACGGCATTACCACTTTTATAACTTAACGCAGAAGCATCCGCCGTCACGTTTGGCCGAGCTTCGAAAATAATCCCAATCACACCCAATGGCACTCGCTGCTTGCCAATCATCAACCCGGCGTCATTCTTCCACATCTTGTCGACACTACCGATTGGATCCGGTAATTGAGCCACTTGACGCATACCTTCTGCCATATCGCTGATCCGGTCAGTCGTTAAAGTCAGCCGGTCTACAAAACTAGCTTTCAGAGCCGTTGCGTTTGCCAGATCCTGCTGATTAGCAGCCAAAATGGTAGCCGCATTCGCCACCAAGGCATCCGCCATGGCCGTTAATCCAGCGTTACGTTGCTGGTTAGATAGTTGTGCCAACTGAGTTTCAGCCTGCTTTGCAAGCTGACCCATTTTTTCTAATTCAGTCATATTAAGTGTTTCATTAGCCATGCGAAACAGCTCCTTTTTCTTCGGGAGTAAACCAGGTGCCCACTGGTTTACCAGCTAAAATATCCAAAATAATTGCGGGGTCTTTGCCACTTGCCAATACCATTTGCCGATTATCCTTAAGCATAATCTCTGCTGCTGTCAGCTTCGTCACCATGCCGCCCGTACCATAACGACTGCCGCGACCACCAGCTACGGCATAGGTTTCATCATCGATGTGATGAATCGTTGGAATTAACTGAGCATCATCGTGTTTAAGCGGGTTTTGATCGTAAAAGCCCTCAATATCAGACAGCATGATCAGCAGGTCCGCATCCACGTGGGTCGCCACAATAGCGGACAACTGATCGTTATCACCAAACTTAGTCCGATGATCCATTTCGTCTACCGCAATGGAGTCGTTTTCGTTAACGATTGGCACCACGTGTTTGGCTAATAACCGGTCAAAGGTATCCATAACGTGTTGGTTGCTAGCTGGAAAATCAAACACATCGTGAGTCAATAATAGCTGGCCAATCGTTTGATTATAGTGGGCAAACCGCTGATTAAACATGGTAATCAACTTGCTTTGGCCTATCGAAGCCAACGCCTGCTGCTCACTGATCTCCTTGGGTCGCTCCTTCAGCCGAAGTGCGTTTAAGCCAACACCAATCGCCCCAGACGAAACTAAAATAACTTCCTTACCCTGTCCGCATAGCGTACTTAGCGCGAAGGCGAGTTGATCAATCACCCTTAAGTTAAGGCCGCCGCTGGGGTAAACCAAGCTACTCGTCCCAACTTTAACGACTAATCGTTTAACATTCATCTTTCGGTTGCTGAGCTGAGCTCCCATACCTATCCCATCTTTCTGTCTCGAATAATTTCTCATTAAAAAACCATCTCTATATTACCCATCATTATTGCTTATTTTTCGGTTTTTGACAACCAATATCGATGGCTTTCTTTCATCTATGCACATGAAATTAAGGTGAGATAATTAGTCAGTTAGATTAAAAAAGTCTAATTTTATCCTTGACTTTTAATTTTAAATGGCTATTATTATTCACATAAACAAGTTTTCATTTCACACATATTTAAATTATTTTTCAAAGACTATGCGTAGAAGAGTAGTCACTGGCAAGATTCACAGGGAGCCTCAATCAGTGCGACGAGGTAATCGACCCAGCGATGAAAGTAATCTACAAGTCGTGACCGCGACGAATGTTCGAAGTGGTCACTGGGAATGCGCCCATTACAGCAATGAAGTATCGTGGACCGACCGCGCATCGGTTTGCCGTACTTTCAAAGTCAATCATCGCGAGGTGGTTGAAAATTAAGGTGGTAACACGTCGATAACACGTCCTTAGCTTTTATAAGCTAGGGGCGTTTTTTATTACCCCGTTGTTTCACCAAATTCACAGGAGGTTTTATATATGAAAACATCACTCACGAAACGTCAATATATTATATTAGGTTCACTGCTATTCGGTCTCTTCTTCGGTGCTGGGAACTTGATCTTCCCGATTCATCTAGGTCAGCTAGCCGCTGGCAACTGGGGACCTTCCGCTATCGGATTTCTGTTAACTGCTATTTTATTACCGTTATTATCGATTCTCGCCATTAGTTTAACTCGCAGCAGTAGCGCTTATGACCTCGCAAGACCAGCCGGTAAAGGATTCGCGCTCTTCTTCCTGATCATGATTCACGCCACTTTAGGGATTTTGGTTGCTTCACCACGGACAGCCACCACTACTTTCGCCATTGGGATTCAACCATTCTTGCCAAAGGCTTGGGATCAAATGGGACTACTGATCTTCTCATTCCTGTTCTTCGGCATTTCACTCTTACTTTCTTGGAACCAATCCAAGATCACTGATTACGTTGGTAAATTACTCAACCCAATCTTAATTGCTCTCTTAGCTTTCATCTTCTTCATGGCTTTCATCATCAAAGGTGACATCCGTCAAATCTCAATTCTCCCAGCTGGCTCTGGTGCCGGCAGCAACCTGATCAACGGGTTCCTACAAGGTTACAACACCATGGACGCTCTTGCCGGATTAGGTTTTGGTGTTACGATCATTACCGCGCTTAAGTACTTTGGTATGAACGATACTGGTGCCCGTTCTAAGGCCGTTGCTAAAGTTGGGGCTATCAGCATGGGGCTTGAAGCTATCATCTATATCTTCTTGATTGCCCTTGGTGCTTCTAGTTTAAGTTACCTCAAGTTAAGTGCTGATGGTGGGACTGCTTTCTCCGCTATCATGGCCCACTACACCGGCATGATTGGTATCGCCATCCTTGGTGCCGTTACCTTCCTTGCTTGCATCACTTCATGCATTGGCTTGATGGCCGCCCTTTCAGAAGACTGGGGCCACCGTTTTCCAAAACTTGGCTACCACTTCTTCCTGACTTTCAGTTCCATTGGTGCCTTCATCATCGCTAACTTCGGTTTGGATCAAATCATCACTTACTCCACACCACTACTTAGCTTCATCTACCCATTAGCAATGTCTCTAATCTTCTTGGGTCTATTACACCCATTCATCGGCAAGAATACGTTCATCTACAAGACGACGATCATCTTGACCTTTATCCCAGCCTTCCTAGATGCCTTTCACACTTTGCCACCATTCTTCGCTAACATGGGCCTATTCAAAGCCATCAATGCTTGGGCTGGCAACTTCATCCCGCTGTTCAATCAGGGGTTGGACTTCTTCCCATTCATGCTGATCGGTATCTTGGGTAGCTGGGCAATTACCAAGCTCTTTAACTTACAGCCATCTGCTAGTCTTGAGAAAAAATAAACTGTTTATTTCCTATTAATAGACCACATAATATCAGACTTTCAAAACACACATATTAACCACATAGTTTCAGTTCCTCCAAACACACATATAAAAATGACCTCTTGTTTAGCTCATACAGCTGAACTAGGAGGTCATTTTAGATTTATCATTACTTACTAACTACCGCTATTGACTGATTAACATGCGTGCCGTTTTGAATCTCATCGACTACTACCTGCGCAAACGCTGCACCAGTGATTGGCTTAATGGGTACTGACTTTCCTTCATTAATAAGCTGAGCCTCACTATCGCCAGTTTGATCATCAATTATCGGTCGCAAAACGGTATACGGCATCTCGGCTTCATCCACGATTTTAATGCCATAACGTTGCTGTTTGAGGAATTCTTTAACATCGGTGATTCCAGGATAAGTGAGCGTGCCATCGACTTCTTGATCAATGCCCGCAACCGAACGCATCACGGTTCTCACAGATTGATGTTGTTGCCGTAATGCCGTAAACACGGCCTCCAGCTTCCAATCCACATCCATCCCAATAAAGTCGGAATAGATGACATCCACGCCCTTAATTGCTTCCACATAAGTGGCTGCTTTGCGTGCATCACCATAAAAATCAGCAGTTTCGTCTACTTCGGAAAAGCCAACTACTGCCACATCATTCAGTTGCCTAGCCACTAATCGTGCGACTGGTTGATCAATCCCCAAAATTAAACACTTCGTCATTCTTCTAACCTCGTTTCGTTCATGTCGATATTCACTTTACACTATTTTTCGATTATTTTCTCTCTTCATTTCCGAACATTCGGTTTTTTAAATAATTATTATTCGTATATTGCAAATGCTATAAATTAATGTTACGATAATATCTGGTTTTTATTTACGAAACACGAACATTACGGCTATTATTTTAGATAAAGGGAGTTAATTCTTATGGGTCAAAAAATTGCGTCATACTTTCAGTTCGATGAGTTAGGGACATCGTATAAGAAGGAATTCCTAGCAGGTTTAACCACATTCATTTCAATGGTCTACATTTTGTTTGTTAACCCCAACGTTTTAGGGGTTTCTGGCATGGACAAGGGTGCTGTCTTCACCGCAACCGCATTGGCCAGTGCCTTTGGCTGTTTCTTAATGGGGATCGTTGCTAAATACCCCATCGCTATTTCAGCGAGTTTAGGGATCAACGCCTTCTTCTCATACACCGTTGTCTTAGGGATGAAGATTCCTTGGCAAACAGCTTTGGCTGGTGTGTTTGTGGCTTCTATCTTATTTATGATTTTAACTGCCTTTAAGATTCGGGAAATGGTGGTTGACGCCATTCCTCGTGATCTGAAAATGGCCATCAGTGCCGGGATTGGTTTATTCATCGCCTTCATCGGTTTGAGTGATGGTGGCTTAGTTACTGCCAACAAATCAACAATGATTGGTTTGGGTTCATTACACGTCGGCTCAACTTGGTTAACCATTATCGGCTTACTCCTCACCATTATTTTAATGAGTGCTAGAGTGCCAGGTGCTATTTTCATCGGGATGGTCATCAACGTTATCGTTGGTTTATCAACCGGTTTAATTCATGCACCATCTCAATGGGTGTCTGGTGTACCAAGTATTCATTCCACTTTTGGGGTGGCACTGATGAACGTGGGCCACATCAACACCTTGCAGTTAGCCGTGGTCGTTTTGACCTTCTTACTGGTGACCTTCTTTGACACTACCGGGACGTTGGTTGGTTTGACTGAACAAGCCGGCATCGTTAAGGACAACAAGATTCCACGTATTGGTCGGGCTTTGACAGCTGATTCTACTACAATGGTTGTGGGTTCACTGTTGGGGACTTCACCAATGGGTGCCTTCGTTGAATCCTCAGCTGGGATTGCCGTTGGTGGTCGCTCCGGGTTTACCGCTGTGGTCGTCGGGGTATTGTTCCTATTAGGTTCATTCTTCTCCCCACTGCTGACCGTCATTACTAGCCAAGTGACCGCTCCCGCTTTAATCATCGTTGGGACATTAATGGCACAATCTTTAAAGAACATTCACTGGGAAAAATTCGAAATTGCGGCTCCTGCCTTCTTAATCTTGGTTGGTATGCCACTGACTTACAGTATTTCAGATGGGATTGCTTTAGGTTTCATCACTTATCCACTATCAATGATTGCTGCTAAACGTGGTAAGGAAGTTAGCCCAATTATGTACGGTTTAGCCGTTGTCTTCGTCATCTTCCTGTGGATCTTGCAAGCTGGCTAATGTGGTACAATTCAATTATGCAAATAAAACGGCGGTTTCCTTTAGTGGGAACGCCGTTTTAAATTCTCTGAGAAATGAGGCAATATTTGTGACTATCCAAGAACACCAAGCGTGGATCAAACAATTTTATGAAGAGCGTAACTGGTACCGGTTCAATCCCCTGATTCGGATGAACTTCTTAACTGAGGAAATGGGCGAATTGACACAAGTCGTCCGTACCATTGAACTAGGCCGTGACCACCCTGGGGAACATAAAGCCACTGCACAGGAGTTGCGCGACCATCTCAAAGAAGAATTATGTGACGTCTTTGACCAGACGCTGATTCTCTGCAGTAAATACGATTTAGACCCAGCCGAAGTTTTCCAGTACGGTGAAAACAAGCTAAAAAAGCGGTTCAATTCAGAAGCCTAACTTGAAATTTGGGCTCAAGTACGGTAATGTATACCACTGTTGTATATCTGTATGCAGCACTCATTTAAATATCTCAAAACGGAGGAAGAATTTACGATGAATTCTAAGACAACACACTTCGGCATTGACTCAGTGGCAGATATTGCCCGGGTCGCTGTCATCGCTGCACTCTATGTCGTTATCACGACGGTCTTGGCAGCCTTTAGTTTTGGACCTGTCCAGGTAAGACTGGCAGAGATGCTTAATCTATTGGCCATTTATAACAAGCGCTATGTGATCGCCGTTCCACTTGGCGTTGCCATTGCCAATCTGGCTTCACCATATGGCATCGTCGACATTATCTGGGGCAGTTTATCAACTTTTGTTACCATGCTGGTACTTTATTATGTGGCGAAGCACATTTCGAATTTCTACGGCAAATTAGTCGCTGGCGTCTTGATTGTGACCTTTTCAATGTTTACCATCGCATTGGAACTGGCCTGGTTAGGCAACGCTGCCTTTTGGCCAACTTTCTGGATCAACTGGGGTACCATTGCCATTGGGGAATTTATCTCACTGACCATTGGCGCCATCTTGTTAGTCTTGATGAGTCTGCGAATCGATTTAAATAAACTGTTTGATTAATTCATCAATACCCGCTGATCACTATTAAACATAGTGGTGAGCGGGTATTTTTTTGCATTTGAAAAATCATAAGTTTTCTCAGTTGCGACTCAATCCAAATTGCTTTATGGTTACGTCAATAATAACCGTAACCATACATTAAGGGGAGTTGGCCTATGTTTCTAGCGTTGAAAGAAATCAAAAAAGAAAAGTTCAGATCGTGGCTAATTATTGTCATGATTGTCCTCATCAGTTATCTGATTTTCATTCTAACCAGTTTAGCAATCGGCTTAGCCCGAGAAAATACTGACGCCATCAACTCTTGGGGCGTTGAAAAGATTACCCTCAGTTCTACTGCAAATGTCGATATGCGGCAGTCACTTTTAACAAAAAAACAGGTTGGCACACTAACGAAAGATGAAGCTTACCTTGGTGAAACACCCGTTGTGGCCGAAGCCAAGGGACACAAGCAACAGTCGGCTTTCTTTGTGGGGCTTAAAGCCAATCAATTTATTGCTAAAAACATCAAACTCGACTCTGGTCGTTGGGTCAAACGTTCTCACGAGGTTGTGGCGGATGACTCGTTCAAATTAAAGGGGTATCAATTAGGCGACAAGTTCAAATTAGCCGATGATAAAAGTAAATTTACCATTGTTGGTTTTACTAAGAGAGCCAAACTAAACGTCACACCAGTGCTTTACGGTCAGCTGAGCACCTGGCGCACGCTTCGAGGCATCGCCATGGGTCCGGTTACCAGTGTAGTAGCATCCAAAAACAGCCAGTACAAGGCGTCTCAATCAGGAACCAAGACCTACACCCGTCAGCAAATTATCAATAAGCTGCCTGGTTATCAAGCACAAATTTTAACCTTCGCCCTCATGATCAGTTTCTTAATGATTATTTCATTGATCATCATTGCCGTTTTTCTCTACATCCTCACCATGCAAAAACTACCAAATTACGCTGTTCTGCGTGCTCAAGGTATTCCAAGCCGGGTACTGGTCAGCGCAACGATCAGCCAATCGCTGATACTGGTTGCGAGCGGCTTAGTTATTGGTACCATCCTAACCGTGATCACTGGTTTCGTCATTCCAGCACAAGTCCCAATGGCGTTTGATATCCCAATGTTGGCAGCCGTTGGCCTAGGAATCTTGATCATGGCGTTGATTGGCAGTCTTATACCAGTCAGAACCGTCCTCAAAGTCGATCCCGTTTCAGTGATTGGAGGTTAACAGCATGAGTTCATTCGCCGTTAAAAATGTAAATCAAATCTTTGGGACTGGGACCGCTAAAGTCCATGTCTTACACGATGTTAACTTTGAGGCTGAATCCGGCACTTTGAGTTTGATCATGGGCCCATCTGGCTCTGGCAAAACCACCCTATTAACCATTGTGGGCGGTTTGCTGACCCCAACTAGCGGCACGGTAACCATTAATGGTGTGGATTATAATCATCGATCAAAAAGGCAACGTGATGCTTTACGCTTGGATGAAATCGGGTTTGTATTGCAGCAATACCATTTATTACCTTACCTGACAGTGGCCGATCAGTTTACCTTGGTAGATAAGGTGAAACCAAAAGGCAACTTGTCTCGGGCTCAGCTAGATGAAGTACTGCAAGCGCTAGGCATCCAAAGTCTGCTTCATAAATATCCGGGCGAACTATCCAGCGGTCAGCAACAGCGGGTGGCAATTGCGCGGGCACTGTATCCAAACCCAACCATTATTTTAGCGGATGAACCAACTGCAGCACTTGATAGTCCCCGAGTGAAGATTGTTGGTGAGCTGTTTAAAAATCTAGCCACCGAACACAACAAAGCCGTGGTAATTGTGACCCATGACTCACGGTTGATGGCATTTGCGGATCAGTTGTACGAAATCAGGGACGGTGTCTTATCGAAACAAGAACTAAATCGCAACTAATTTAAAAGGCCCACACCGAAATTCAGTGTGAGCCTTCTTAATTACAGTAACTGTTTAATTGACTTTGGTGTAATTTCTAGCACTTTACGAATAAATGGATACTTTGCTTTGACGTCATCGAATTCTTGACCCTCTTCAACAAAGCGTGCCGTCCCAGTTAACCGGAAACCAGTTCCTTGATAACCATCGCGGCCCTCAACTTCTCGAGCACCCACCGTGAATAACACTTGATCATTTTGAGCTAAATCACCTTCAGCATGAGTAAAACCTGCCGCTGGGACTAAAATCCGTTCATCATCCGTAACGGTCAAATATGAATTCCAAGTATTCGTAATGTGCGGTTCCGCTGGGGTCCAAGTGACAACGGAAACGACACCTTCATGGGTTAATACATCGTGAAATTTCTCGGTTAACATGATTATTCCTTCTTTATATTATGTCTTATTCCGATAATATATTAGATTGAGTGTGATGTCAATTCAGACACGTTTTGGATTCTACATTGCTGAAACGTGTTCCGGCAGGCAGACAGCTGCATGTAAGGTAATCCTGTCACAAACCCGAGGCCCATGGGTTCTTTCCTTTTACATAGTCGAAACGTGTTCACGCAAGCAGACAGCTGCATGTAAGGCCACCCAGCACAAATCCCAAGTTCCCTTCTACATTCCTGAAACGTGTTCCGGTAAGCAGACAGCTGCATGTAAGGGCCACCCCAGCACAAATCCCAGGCCCATGGATTTATGCTGGGGTGGCCCTTACACTCCGCTATCTAATCGCTTACCTCCACACTCTGTACTAAAAAAAGCCGCCCCCCAATAATCGTTATCAGGGAAACGGCTCCTGTATCTAAACCGGTCGCAAACTTCACGACCCTTTCGTACCTGTAGAAGGTTATCGACCAACAAATGGTAAATCTTGGATCTTAACCGTTGGGGTTCGCACTCTTGTCGGCTCGAGGGTTACCATCGAATACCGATTCCATCTCCTGTTATTCGATGCCTCAATTCTCATTTTAGCAGCCTAACAAGGAAACAGTCTATTACCCATTTGATTCTACTATCAACTCGATTGGTCTAGTATCACTAAACGTCGAATCTTTGTTGCTTCACAGCAACGATACTACTTACAAAACTAATTGGTCTTATCTAACCTTCCAAGGATATAATAACCCATTTTGTAACCGATTACAAGAAATTTGTTTGGCTTTTTTAGCTCAAAATCACCCTATAAAATTGGCGATAATAGCCGGCAAAAACTCTGCTTAAATCGTAAATATAGTGACTGATTATCAAACGCCTCAGCTGTCATTAAACGACTTAAACGCTGATCTTCTTCAAACAATTCGGCTAACTGAACCGCTAGTTTTTCGTCGTACAAAAACGCATTCACTTCAAAGTTCAGTTTAAAGCTCCGATAGTCCATATTAGCTGAACCAACCGAAGCCAACCGGTCGTCCACCACCATGGTCTTCGAGTGGATGAAGCCATTTTCGTAATAGTAAATCTTCACACCATCTTTGGCTAGTTCATGGGCATAATACTGTGTCGCTCGGTAAACAAAGGGATGATCCGGCATCTGCGGAATCATGATTCTGACATCAACGCCAGCCATTACAGCGATTCGAATAGCGTCCATCACACTATCGTCTGGAATCAGGTACGGCGATTGAATCCACACCCGCTTCTTCGCAGATTGAATTAATCGAATGTAGCCCATTTTAATTTGCTGCAAATCTGAATCAGGACCGCTGCTAACGATTTGCATGTTAGTATCGCCCTTCACACGTGTTAACGGAAAATAACGCGTCTCAATGTGGTCAGCTGGTAGTAACCCCTCCGAGGCTGTGGCATTCCAGTCCAGAATAAATCGACCCTGCAAGCCAAAAACGGCCGAACCCGTAATTCGTAAATGCGTATCTCGCCAGTAGCCAAACTTTTTACTACGCCCTAGATACTGATCACCGATATTAAAACCGCCAACGTAACCAACTCTGCCATCCACCACCACAATTTTCCGGTGATCACGAAAGTTCAACCGAAAATCCATGATTGCTGAACGGGCTAGAAACGGCTCAACGTAGCCCCCGGCGTCAATTAGTGATTTGAAGAAGGAACGAAAGGCCCCTAAGGAGCCAAATGGATCATAGATCACGCGCACTTCAACACCCGCCAAGGCTTTGCGAACCAATAAATCACGAATTTGCTTACCGATTTGATCATTTTTAAAAGCGTAAAATTCAATGTGAACGCTGCTTTTAGCCCGTTCAATATCCTCAATCATTTCGTGAAATAGCTGCTTGCCATCCGCAATAATACGAACCCGGTTCTTCCGAGCCAAAAAGGCGTGGTTTGCCGTCTGAAACATCTTAACTAACGACTTCACCGAATCAGACACTAAATCAGCCGGTAAGTTTTCCGTTCCCAACTCCTGACGCTGCTGAGCCAACAATTCATCTAGTTGAAGCTGAACATCACTTTTGACTTTAAACAGTTTATTTTTAGGTAACTGGCGGCCAAGAAACGCATAGATGACAAAGCCAATCACTGGTAGCAAAAAAAGCACCAACAGCCACGCCCAAATAGCAGCAATATCTCGACGTTGCCTAAAAATAATGATAATTGCTAAAATAACATTGATGAGATAAACACCTTCACCAATCATTGTCATGGTAATATCCATACAATTCTCCCTCTTAGCATTCTAATTGTGATACTATGGGGAAAATTATAGCACACGCATCATTGAGCTCCGAGAAAGGAAGTTGAAGTTTCACATGCTTACTACAATCGTTCCCGCAATATACGGTATTCATGGCGTCGGTACCATCCGAATCTTTCACTGGCTGTTTCGCGAAAACCCAGTGATTGGTTTTGGCTTCTTACTCGCTATTATTCTCTATGGTATCTATCGTTATAATAATAGACGTTGAAATCTAAAAGGGTGACTTATTCGCAAAAATTACGAATAGTCACCCTTTTAAATTATTAATAGACCGTCGTCGACAATAACACTTCTGGATCATGATTGCATAGTAGATAGCCGTGACCCGTTGAGTCGAAGGTCAGTCCTTCAGTTTCACGCTTTGGTGTTAACCCAGACCACTCAAACGAACTGTTAGTTAACGAGCCGTGCCCGTTTAACTTTTTCGCTGGGAAACTGGCCACTGAATCATCCGCAACTAAATACAGCCGACCGCGTTTCTCGTTGTAACCCATACTTTGAATATGCGTCCCTGGCAAGTGCTTAAAGACTTGATCAGTTCTTCTAAAAATAACGTGATGGGCAGAAATTCGTCCCTTATAAACGTTCACGCCATTACCCGGATTACTCCAGAAATAGGCATTTCCATATTTATCAAACGTTAAGGTGTGGCCGCCGTGAATGAACCCATGTGAAACCAAACGGAAGCTGATGGCACGATCGGGTTTCAGTGAACTGGCACTAATATGCTGAATGTAGCCACCAGTTGAAGTAGGTGCACCCGATTTCGTTTCGTTATCGCGCCACATATATAGTGCGTGACTCTTCAAGTTATAAGCCAATGATTGTCCGTGACCGGTATCAAACAGACCGCCAACTTTAATCGCCTTCTGAATCTCCTTTTGTTTCTCGGAATACTGACCATGATGCTTAACGTAAGTCGATTGTAATAACTTTGGATCTTTTTCGACCCCTAATTGTACTAAGCGTTTCATATCATATCGAACAATCCGGCCCTCGTTATTTAAATTCGTTGGGCAATAAACGATATACATATAGCCACTTTTAGAAATCGCGATTGATTGGGGATTACCCCAAGGCTGTTTGTCTTTACCTGGATATGGTAGTAAGAAGCGGGTCTTAAAAGTAACCCCCTTACCGCTGTACGACCTCATCTCATTGACATGATTCGTCCGTTGCATATGTGTAAAACTTTTTGGTGCTTTGATGTAGTTCACTTTTGAGTTATTAAGTACGCGCATGCGTGATGGATGGTTAATTAACGCTGTTGATCGCTGCTTATATACTTTAATAGAAGCGTTCGCGCCAATGGATTGGCCCAACATTAAGCAAGCAGCAAAACTGATTACCCCTAAAATAAAACGTTTCACGATATCTCCTCCCCAAAACAAACTAAGCAAAATTTAAAACATATGCTTTTATAATAAGACAAAATGCTTTCTTTGCTCAATAAAATCTCCAAAACTTTTCAATATCATTCATTAAATCATTCGTTCTATCACAAGTTTTAATCACTGCGATACCGTTGAACGTCCAGTTGCGTAATCAAGCTTGGCACCTGGCTGAACATTAAAAATATAAACGTTAAACCGAATCGTATTATTGCCAATGGATTGCGCCTGCATTTGAACCCCTCGTGCTAACAGTTCCTTATTTCGAAACACCGGCGTCACCCGATACCTAACGTAATTTGTTGGGCTGAGCTTAAGGTAGGTTGCTATCTCAGTTTCGTAATTTTCCATGCCAGGCGAGTTGAGTGATCGCGTTCCTGTCATAAGATTTTTGGCGTTATTATTCTGCCCCGTGAACTGGTAGCCAATCAAATGGCTCCGGTTATAAAGCCAGTCTGTCTTCCCCTGATATGTAAATCGCTTGTTATGCCAGCCTGTAGGATCCACGTACAACGGTTCCCGCTGGGCGTGTGGCATGAGTGACTTCGACAATAACGCATCGGCGCCCGTTACCCGGTTGTACTCGTCCAGCTGATGATAAACCTGCCATGGTCCCTTAGCCGTGCTCAAATCCTGCTTAGTGAATGTCGGTACATCGTTGTTGACCTTGACGACCTGCTGACCTTGATAATTAAGTGCTGCTAATTGGTGCCGTGCCATTAGCTTTAGTCTGCCCCTGGGTATCTGGCTGAGTCGTTGTCCGATTATTTTGGTGTCCTTTAAAAGTGTTAATCACCGAACTAGCTTTTTTCTGTAAGGTTGTTTGGCTGCTCACCGAGCTTGCGGTGTTTGATTTTGACTGATTACTATCCCCTGTAGCTGAAATACCGGCAATGATCGCCACCGCAATGACTAGCCAGGTAAAAAACGAATTACTATTGCGTTTACGTCGACGTCTTGGCATCTGTTAGACTTCCCCCTAAATGTTTATTAATTACCAGTTTACCAATAAACATACGTTCGGTCTAGTTGACAATTAAAAGCGCTCATCCTCGAGCAACACGGTGAGCGTTTAATCAATCATTCATTTCTTTTACGTTAAAGTACTGCTGTTCTGCTTGGCGGCGCAACTCAACTGCCTCGTCAAAGGACTGGGTCGAGCGGTTTAACACGTAGCGGCCGTGGTACATTAAACGTGCAATATAAGTTCCGGTTTTCTTATCAAATGAAACCCCGATCACGCCCGTATGATTTCGTTTGGAACGAATTAATGACGAATAGCCAATACCATGTTCATCCACTAGTGCTCCACCCTGTGCACCAATAAACTGTTCATTATGGCGAGCATTTCGACGCGAAACTTCTCGTCTCAGGCAACCGCAGCTTCGAGTAATTCCCTTTCTAAGTGCATAACCTTCAACAACCACCCGTTTGCCGCAATCACATTGACATTGCCAACAAACGTTACCGTTTCGTGCAACAGTTTTTGCACGCTTCTCGACAACTAGACGGCCAAATCTTTGATGTGTTAAATCAATACAATGACTCATTCGAGAACCCTCCTTTTACTTTAACTAACCCCGTGATAAATGCCAAAAATGATTAATAGTATTAACCATCAATTACTCCTATAGATCGAATATCCCCCAGTTCATGCCCATATTATACAATAGGTTGCAAATCCTGTGTTTCTCATTTTTTCATGATTTTTTAAAAAAATTGGTAAGGCTTTCACGTATTATAGCTTGTGTAGCGGTTTAATCGCTCTTAATCAATCACATTTCTTTGAAAATGCTTAACTTTACCCCAAACACTTGCTTTCCCACGACTCTCACTGCTATACTCGATTCACATAATAATGAGGTGATTAGTAATGAAAACATCCCGAATAAAGGTCATGCTACTGAGTTTAATTGCCGTTTCAGCCATTTTTCTAACGGCTTGCGGTAATCAGTCAGCTTCGAATAAGTCACACGAACAGGCTAGTTTTAAAAACGAACCAGCCACTACTAAACACACTGACGTTAAATCAACCGTTTTATCAGGGGACGGCTTCTGGTACTTAGCCGGTAAAATCAACCATAAGAGTAACTCCGGCGTTGAAGCTCTTGCCTTTGATAAGAAGACGGGTAAGGCAACGCTGTATAATGTCGATAAGTTCTACAAATCTTATAGTGCGGCTAAAAAAGCTAAAGCTCTCAACAAGGAAGGTACCGTTAAGTACACTTTCACTAAGAATAAGCAGAACCAAACCGTGATCAAGTTAGCGGGTAAGTTATCTGGTATTGATATGACCCAAACCGTAACGGTCAAAGATACCACCAAGGGAACGAATAAGGCTACTAAGTTGCACCTTAGCGGCTATCACGCTGTACGCGACGTTGATATGGACAAAACTAACATTGTCTTTGTTGAAGCCAATTAAATGAATTAAATCTCAGTAATCATAAAACCTGCGCTATGGCAAATATGCCGTCATAGCGCAGGTTTTAACGTATAATGGATAATAAGATCTGATATTATAAAAGGGGGCAAGTCGTTTGTCACACGCCAATGCTTATCCATACCAAGAAACTTTCGAACGCTATCTTCATCAACGAGAACTTGCGCAGCCAACCATTGCGGAATACCGTTCAGTGCTAACTGACTTGTTTAACTTTCTAAGCAATTTCAACGCCGGCTACCAGGCCGATCACCGCGTGGCGACGTTGCTAGACCGAGATGTCGAACAGTACCTCGCTATGCTGGTGAATCAACGCCAAGTCACTAACGGTACTTACAATAAAATGCTGTCACACATCAACATTTACTTTAAATACCTTTTTACCCATGACTTGATCGCACATTACCCCACTTTAACGCTAAAAGGAAAATCACACGATGATCTCAAAGCACCAACCACTAAATGGCTGCACCTCATGCCAACCATTTTAGCCAATCAGCAACTAGCAGTTTATACCCGCCTAACGTTGTTGCTGTCTAGCCGTTACTACACCATCTCAGAATTCTTAACGCCAGGATTTTATCAGCAGTTAAATACCCGTGATTTCAATGCAAATGAACGGACATTTTGGCAAGTCTATCAGCAATTCATTCAACCGCTGCAGGAGCGTCAGCACAGTTCGGACTTATTTTTAAAACAACGATTGGACGGTGATCCGCATCTCACGGCTGCCGGTCTTCACAAGTATTTAAAACCCGATGAAAAGCTATTAGGCTTCTCACTGACGCCCACTCGCTTATATCAAAGTGCTGTCATCGATTTTCTGTTGCAACATCCCAGTTTAACCGACCAGCAACTGGGGCAAAAACTCCGTCTTGATCCTCAGTCACTGACTTATTATCGACAGTTAGCCATGCAATATCGCGGATAACCCATCATCAGCATAAAAACACCCTATTTTTCAATCCTTCCCACTGCATTTAGACAAACTTTACGGTATGATTAGGGGCAAAGGAGTGTGGTTTTTATGGCAAAGAAAACGGTTACTATTGATTTAGCAAAACTCGCTAATCAGCGGGCTGAATTTGTAAAAGAAAACCCCTGGTTGATTCCTGCTGGTCTAGCAATTCAAATGATTCCGCTGGCACTGTTAATTCATGGTCATGTTAAAACTAACATCTATAAGAAGAAGCTCCAAATCGAACGTGAAAAAACGAAGCAGTTAGCACTGCAACTTCAAAATGATCATTCTCACGGCCATGGTCACCATCGTCATCACTCAAAACATGACGGCAATTACCGTAATTTTGAATCACCGTCACCGAGACAACTGTGATTACTTAAATGTAAATCAATCTAAACAGCGACTGATTTCCTCACGTGGGAATCAGTCGCTGTTTAATCTTTACCATACAGATTATATCGCCTTATTTAGTAAACAGATGTCGATCGAAGAACCTCTGGATTGTGATTAGCCAGTAGGTATGCATGACCTGATACATCAAAGGTCAATCCCTCCATCTCACGTCTAGGTACCAGTCTCGACCATTCAAAAGAATGCTTAGTTAACGACCCGCGACCGTTCAACTGTTTAGCTGGAAAACTAACAATGGAATCATCGGCCACCAAATATAGCCGGCCGCGTTTCGCATTATATCCCATACTTTGGACGTGCGTTCCGGGTGCCCGCTTCAGCGTTTGATCGGTTCGTCGGAATTTAACGGAATGACCCGATATTCTCCCTTTGTAAATCTCAGCTTCTGAGCCGTTTAAACACCAGAAATAAGTGTTGCCATACTGATCAAAAGTTTGGGTGCCGCCACCGTAAAACGTTTTTCCATGAGCACGTAGGTAAAAACTAATCACTCGATCTGGTTTCAAAGACTGAGCATTAATATGCTGCAAATATGAACGAGTAGTGGTCTGACTGTCATTATTGTCTCGCTTCCGATTATCACGCCACATATATAGGCCGTTATCCCTTGGATTAATCGCCAGCGTCTGACCATGACCGGTATCAAACAGCGGCCCGATTTTAATGGCTTGTTGCAGTTTTCGTTGGCGCTTAGAATACTTACCGTGATGTTTAACATACACCGTCCGTAAAATTTGCGGGTTCTTATAAACGCCTAACTGCTCTAAACGTTTTAAATCATACTGTACAATGCGCCCTCTGTTTCGCAAAGTAGTGGGACAATACACAATATACATCAGATTATTTTTTGACATAGCAATAGCTTGCGGATTTCCCCAGTGCTCAGTACCTTTACCAGGGTAAGGTAATAACAGGCGCGTCTTAAAAGCCCCATGATGACCAGATACTGACTTAACCCAATTGACTTTGTTAGAAGCTCTCATGTGGGTGTATCTGCCTGGCGCATTGATGAAATGTACACTTGAATCGTTAACGGTACGCACTTGAGATGGGTGATAAATTAAGGCTGACGAATGCTGGTAATGCACGCTTGATGCCCCTACCTTGGTGGGCTGACCCCAAACCAAACACAAAACAAAACTTATAATGAACAAAATAAACCGTTTCAAAATCCTCTAACTCTCCCTTTTAAAACTACTTTAATAATAGGTCCACGGGTTAATTCATTTCAACAAATAATAAGAACCCCTCTTATAAGCTCATTTAAACAATAAATAACCCGATCATCGTCAATAAATGATCAGGTTATCTGTTATTACTGTTGAGCTGAGTCAATTAACGTGTAGTTAGCTGGAACCGCAATTCGGTCCTCCCGCCTAATCTTAAATCCCTCATGAGCATAGAAGTTTAGCGCAGCCTCATTATCAATCACACACTTCAAGGTTAAATTACCGATAGCTTCTTGCCGCATCCGCTGAATTAGCGCATGACCAACCCCTTGATGCCGAAACTCCGGCGATACAAACAGCAGATGGATAAAATCCATTACGGGTAAGAGACTGACAAAACCAGCAACTTGTCCATCGATTTCTGCTACGAAAACCGCTTCGCCCCGCGAATCATGGTTAAAATCCGTAATGTCAGGATGCGCTACCCACGGAAAATACAGCTGACGGTCACGTAAATAAATTTCCGCGACTGCTTGGCGATCACTTGGCTTCATTGGTCTAACTTTCACTTAAGTGTCTGCCCCCTTATCGTTCACTTCAGAAAAAATTATAGCATTATTTATTCGAGCGAAGTGGAAAAATTACTAACTGAATCATTTGTTCCAATTTATAATTTTCATTAATTATAAATTATATACTTAGTTTATCATCATAATAAAGCCAAAAAATCTCCTTAAAACGGTTGAAAATCCGGTTATTTGGGATTATAGTAACCTCATACCAAATAACCTAATAACCAATCTATATTCTCTTTATAGCCATAACAATGGTTAAAAAGAATATTCTCAAGAGACGACCGCCCCAATAGACGGTCGTTTTTTGTGGCAAATGATAATCAATAATATATATATTATAGTAATAATATGATATGAATATTTCCAGTCATTTGAGCCCTTCAACCCATTCTCGTTATAATTTAACCTTTTCTTTGACTCTTTTGATGGGTGTTTTCTGCTATACTAGTTTCAGTTTTGTGTAACGGAGGTGTCACTGTCATTTTAAATACTTACAATAAAAAGCGCACTTCAAATTTTCTGATTGCACTTATTTGTATGCTACTGGTGTTTACACCAGCTAGCCCTAGCTTCGCAAAGAGTAAAAAGGACACCCGGATGTCTGATTATACGAAGGTCAAATCAGCTTATGTCATGGATGCAAAAAGTGGTCAGACACTATATGAAAATCACGCCGATAGACAATTACCAATTGCCAGTCTATCCAAAATGATGACCCTTTACCTGACAACTCAAGCCATCAAGCATCATCAACTCAACTGGAATGATAAAGTGCCGGTTGATAATCAACTGATCAAAATGAGCAAAAGTTACGCCTTAGGTACATTTAAAATTAAGCACTCGAACCAATATACCGTCAAAGAATTGTATCAGGCAGCATTAATTGCCTCTTCTAACTCAGCAGCCATTGCACTTGGCAAAGCAGTTACCGGTGGCGATAATACCAAGTTTATTAGCATGATGAATCATCAAGCCAAAGCCTGGGGAATCGATGCCAATTTTATCAGCAGTTCTGGTCTGGATAATACTGATTTGAAGCATTACGGCTATCAGCTATCAGGTACTTCTGACAAGGCACAAAACATGGTTAGCGCTAAGGCCATTAGTATCGTGGCACAGCATTTGATTAAAGCGTACCCGCAAATTAACCAGTGGAGCAATAAGGCAACTTATAAGCTGGATGGTCAAACTCTGGTCAACGCTAATTCCATGTTAAAACCAGGCTACTATTACCGTGCCAGCAACCATTTAACCGGTCTGAAAACCGGCTATACTGAAACGGCAGGTCTGTGTTTAACAATAACCTACTGGCGCAACGGGCGGGAACTCATCGCAACGATCATTGGCAGTCAGAGTACCTTCTCTGCGATGAACGGTCTAATTACGCATTTGGATAAAACGGTGCGCAGTAAACCCGTCACCGAAACAGCTAAAACGTATGACATTCAAGGCCACAAGGTAACGGTTAACCCCGCCGAAAAACAAACGCGGGTGTGGTACCGTATTGGCCAAGATCCAAACAAGATTAACGTCACTAACAAGTTAACTACAACCAAATTACCCGTGAAAAAGGGACAGCCACTCACAACCATCAGTTTTAACCATACGGGGTTACCAAACGTCACTAACCAAAATGGGACGGCTGCTGAAACGGTGGCTAAACCAGTCGCTAAACAGGGTAATGCTACTGGTACTAACTGGTTTAGTCGCCTTTTCGCTGGTATCGGCAAAGCTTTTTCACAAATTTTCTAATCTTTTCACTAAGCGAACAATACCTTAACTCACCTAGACTGATCAGTTTAGGTGAGTTTTTTTACCTGCATTTTCCTAGTTATATGAGAATTCATCTTTAATTTTCACAAAGTTCTCATATTATTTGCTATACTAGACAAATATAGAATCAGACAAGGAGCCCGACAAATGGATGAAATTAAAATTGGCCTTGTTGGCCTAGGGACCGTTGGCAGCAGCGTCCTCAAAATGATTACTGAAAATTCCCATAAGGTTCAAAATATCACCGGTCGAAACCTTAGCATTAAAACCGTGGTCGTTAGAAACGTTGCTAAACATCAAAGCGAAGTGCCAGAAGGCGTCACTGTTACTGATGACCTGAATACCATCGTAGACGACCCAGAAATCAAAATTGTGGTTGAAGTCATGGGTGGCGTTCATCCGGCCAAGGAAATCATCACTTCCTTGTTAAACGCTAAGAAGCACGTGGTAACGGCTAATAAGGATTTAATTGCCTCCGCTGGTGAAGAACTGGCAGTCATCGCAAAACAAAATCACTGTGATTTGATGTATGAAGCCAGCGTTGCCGGTGGTATTCCGATTTTGAGAACCATCGTCACCAGTTTCGCAGCCGATTACATCACGGAAGTTAAAGGTATCGTCAACGGTACTACTAACTTCATTCTGACCCAGATGCAACGGAATCACTGGTCGTATGATCAGGCACTGATGAAAGCTCAAGAGCTGGGTTTTGCAGAATCTGACCCAACCAATGATGTGGAAGGTATCGATGCTGCCTACAAGATGGTGATTCTCAGTCAATTCTCCTATGGTACTCACATTAAGATATCCAATATGTCCGTAGAAGGCATTTCAACCATTCAACAAAAAGACGTCCAGCAGGCCGATGCTTTTGGCTATACTATCAAGCTACTGGGAATCTCACGTCGAATTGATGATGGTGTTTTCGCCGAAGTGGGTCCTGTACTGGTTCCTCAGGATCATCCGCTGGCCACTATCAACAACGAAAACAACGCTGTCATGGTTACTGGTAAAGCCGTTGGTGAAACCCTGTTCTATGGCCCTGGTGCCGGTGGCTTACCAACTGCCAACAGCGTGTTAAGTGACATTGTTTCCGTGACTAAAAACATCGTCCTGGGCACTACCGGTAATGGCTTTAACAATTATCAAAGTCAAGTTGGTAAAGTTGACCCTAAAAACGTTATTTATCCCTACTACCTGTCACTCAAGATGCTTGATGCCCCGGGTCAAATGTTGAAATTCACGCAAATTATGACCCAGATCGGCGCTAGTTTCAGTCAGATCGTTCAAACTAAAAACGATGATCAGACTGCACGAGTGGTCATCATTACCCATGAAATGTCAAAAGCACAATTAAACGATTTGAAGACTCACTTAAGCAAAGTCAACACCATGTCACTGCTGGCGGCTTATAAGGTCTTGTAAAATAGCGTGTGAAAATAAGCGTTTAAAGAGTGGAATGTGTGACACAACTCGGTAGACTCCAGAATATAACACCCCAAAACGGCATCCCGACAAGAAACATCGGAATGCCGTTTTGGGGTGTTATATGGCCGGAATCTGAGTTGTGGAACCAGTTAAGGCTAGATTTAAGTAGTGAACTAAAATAAATTTTAGGCGATGTTTCGGTCAAGAAACTAGTTTAAATACTGACACTTACTAGCATCAACTGATGATACAACGTTTGTTTTTAGATTCCAGGATCTACCATATCGATAACATTTACGGTTTAAAGCGCACGTCGATATCGGCTAAAGTATTCATGTGCGTCAATACGGATTGCATGGCATCAATCAGACTGAGTGCCAAAACAGCACCACTACCTTCGCCCACCGCCATTTGGAGGTCTAACATCGGCGTTAATCCTAGCCAATCCAGCGCACATTTAGAACCAAATTCTCGAGAGAGATGTGAGGCAATCAAGTGGTCCTTCACACCGGGATCAAGTTTCTCCGCAATAACGGCACCGGCATAGGATAAGAAACCATCTAAGATCAACGGGACACCATGTTCAGCCGCACAAAGTATGGCACCAGCTTTAGCCCCTATTTCAAAACCACCCACCTTACTCAAAACATCAATTGGGTCAGCTGGATCGGGCTGCCAGTCAGCGATAGCCTTTTCCACCACCTTGGTTTTGTGAGCCATTCGCTCACTGGAAATCACTGAACCGCGACCAACAACGTCAGCAGCTGGGACGCCCAGTAAAACGCTGATAATGGCAGATGCCGGGGTCGTGTTACCGACCCCTAATTCACCAATAAGCAACAAGTCATTGCCTTCGTTAATGGTATCTAAGGCAACGTCATAACCGGCTTGAAGGCACTGAATGGCTTCATCACGGGTCATTGCCGGCTCCTCAGCAAGATTCTTAGTTCCCCAGTTAACTTTTTTATCGATGACACCAGTGCCACTAAGGTCGTGGTCAACACCCACATCGATGACTTTGACGTCACAGTGATTCGCTATCGCAAGAGAAGCGACGGTTGTGTGCCCTTCAAGGGTGTTAATGGATTGTTCCCAGGTGACCTTTCGCGGTGTTGCGGAAACACCGGCACGTTCAACACCGTGATCACCCGCAAAGACCAGTACGCATCTTTTTGCTGTGTGGGGTTCGGTAGTTTGCTGAATGCCGGCGAGGGTGATCATCAAGGTCTCAAGTCTGCCAAGTCCGCCGGTGGGTTTGGCAAGCCCATCCAGTTTAACCTTCATAGCGTGACGTTTTGCTTCAGAAATAGGCGATAGTGTTGGTCTAACATTAAACATGACGGTGCCTCCATTCAAGATTTACAATTTAAATTTAGCCTACTCCCGACTGAAAGCGATTACAATCAATGGTCATAAAGACAACAATAATAATGGCGCAATTATCAAAAAAGTGGGTGGAAGATAGTGTTATTTTGAAATATTGGTAGAAAAAACAGCGCTTCAGGAAATCTAGATTAGATTTCTTGAGACGCTGTTTTTAATCATTGAGACTTATCCTCTTTTAAATTCAATTTCACCTTACATCAACGGATCCCATGGCGCTAATTCAACTGGCTCATGAGCCAAAATCGCCCGTTGCTCATCCGTGAGGTACTTTTTGTGCACAACGACTTCGTAGACAAATTGATCCATCCAGTCATCCGTCATCACAAAGTAGCCCTTTTCGCCATTCTTTTCACCCCAGGAATTTTCGACCTTCCAACGGTTAGGCTGCCCATCTACCAGATTAACACCCGTCAAGGTCATGGCATGGGTCACCTCAGCTTCATGGTAGGCAAACCGCTGTGCTTTGCTCATGGATAAATCGATGCCAAATAGTTCCGCACGCCGGTAGAGTTTAGCGTCTAAGAAACCTTGTTCACGACTCATCTGCTGCAGTACGTCGTTGCCAAACCAAACCGTTTCGCCATCCTGTAGTTGCGCAATGGCGGTCTTCTTCAAAACCGCCATATCCACGTTCAAGAACTGAATCTGCTTGCCACCAGCCACGTTTTCCTGGCTGGCTAAACGATAAAGTTCGTTTAACGGCTTATCAGGTGAATTAGTGACGACGACATAATCTTCCAAATCAACGTCAAATTCTTGCTGAAAAAAGGCTGTTGGCGTTAAATCAGCTTGGCGGTGCCACTTTTTATCGTTGTCACGGTATTCGAGATTGAAAGTTGCTGGTGGTTCACCGAAGGAATAAGCCGCCATTCGGTAAACTTCACCCACCATTTGACGTCGTTTTTCATCTAACTGATCCGCGCTGGCGCCATCACGAACGAGGTTACGTAAAATCACCGCATCCCGCTTCATTTTAAGTGCTAAAGTCGACGCAAAAGCATTGGTGTGGTCGGTATTGTAGGTTTCTGGCATGGCATAGGCAGGCATCACCCCATATTTTTCCACTAAGGCTGCTGCCATTGGCCATTGACCCCCATCGCCACCCGCCATCTTCAGGTAAAAGGCGACTTCGCGATCGTTAGGACCCTTATCAGCAGTGGCGATCATCTGCTGGTAAAACATATTTGCCCGCTCAACTTTATCCCAGAAGAACAGGTAGTTTTGCGATAGTTCAAAGTTTTTCACGTGGTGAGTCTGTTCAAACTTGTGTCGTAACGTATTCAGTAATGAAAACTCCCAGCAACGGCCGCTTTGTTTTTGATTAGTCACGGTGCCCGTTTCAAGTTCAACGGAAAATTCCCGGTGAAGTCGCACCTTAGCTTGCGGATCAGTGGCCGCAGCGTTGATGCCGTTAGTCATCACAGCACGACTGATGACGGCTGCATCTGGTCGCTGCATTAATTCTTCATGATACTGTTTAAAATCATCTGTTGTTAATTCTGATGGCTTCGATTTGGTCATTCAATTCAACCCCTCTAATAAATAGATTTATTCTACTGCTTTTTTAACGAGCATGCATTCGGCGATGGTAAGAAAGGCCTAACGCTCCTAAACTGTAGATCAACACTAACCCGGCCATGGGCGCGTAACTGGCTGTACCGAATAACCCAACTAAGGGCGATGAGATACCACCAAATGCATTTTGTGACAATCCCACCAATGCTGAGGCACTCCCGGCATTTTGCGGTGTTTGATTCATAATAATGGACGTGGTCAAGGTGAGCAACATCCCGATAAATAGCACTAAGCACCACAGCAATACCGCAACCGCAATCAGCGGGAATCGTAACCATGACCCAGCTAGCAATGCTAAACTGTCCACCAGTACGATCACCATGCCAATTTTCATTTGCCGTACTTCAGACACGTGATTAATGCGACTTGGCAAACCACTGCCGATGACGATTCCCAGACCGTTCATGGCATAAATCAGACTGAAAGTTTGGGCAGACAGATGGAAGAGCTGCTGGTAAATAAAGGTTGAGGCTGAAATATAACTAAATAAACAGCCGTAAATTAATCCGGTAATCATAATATTTCGCATAAATCCTGGCAGCTTAACTAAATTCCCAAAGGATTTAAAAGTCGCAAAGATTGGTCCCGTTAAACGCTTGTCTGGTGTTAACGTTTCAGGAATGCCAACCACGATGAGTCCAGAAAGCGCCAACCCAATGGCACCAAGGAGAACGAAAATCGCTTGCCACGGTACAAATTGAATCATGTAGCCACCGATAATGGGTGCAATGATTGGGAAGACACCGTTAACAGCATTCAAGACGGCGTAAAAATTAGTTAGCGCATGACCACTAAATAGATCCCGTGCCACTGCCCTAGAGAGCACTTGACCACTAGCACCGGCTAATCCCTGAATAAACCGCATCACGATCAGCATGGTGATGGAATGGGTCAGTGCAATCAGAAATGACGCTAGGGCAAAAATTAAAAAGCCAGCCAACAGTGGCTTCTTGCGGCCATAATGATCACTTAACGGTCCAGCAATCAGCTGACCAAACGCCAAGCCTAATAAACAGGCCGTTAAGCTTAATTGAATCAACGATGCCGACGTCTGGAACTGTCGCATCATCTGCGGTAAGGCAGGTAAATATAAATCAATGGACAATGGCCCCGTAGCACTTAAAGTACCCAAAATTAAAATAAAGCGAAGCCGGTGACGGTTTTCAGACATGTTGTTAGTTCATCCCTTCTAAATGACATCCTACATACAATGATACGGAATTATGTGGAAAATACTAGTGAAATCATTTACAGGCGCGTTAACATTTTGATAAATCACCATGACATATTGCGACTTTTAGGGGAAAAAGAGTAATATAGAGTGAATTAAGATAACAGGACCTGAATGGCAGGCTCTGGAAGGGATATAACCACTCAATGAAATTCATCAAAGAAATCGTCATACCAGTAGTCATCGGTCTCTTACTGGCATTCGGCTTAAAAACCTTTGTTTTATCACCCGTCCGTGTCGATGGACCTTCGATGGAACCTAACTTGACCAACAACGAACGGGTCTGGATGTTTAAACAAGCAAAAATCAAGCATCTCAGTGTCATCGTATTTGATGCCCATGGCGCTGATCCAGAAGCAACTGCTGGCACAGACTATGTGAAGCGTGTGATTGGCTTACCTGGTGATACCGTTTCTTTCATTAATAACAAACTTTACGTAAATGATAAAGTTGTTGATCAAAGCTTTATCAGTAATAGTGAAGCAACTACTGGCACTAGCAACCATAACTGGACATTACAAACCTTAGCAAAGCAGTACGGCTGGGGCAAACACGTGACGGTTGTTCCAAAGGGTGAGTACTTCGTTTTAGGTGACCACCGAAGTGTCTCAAATGATGGGCGTTACTGGGGCTTCGTGAAAAAGAGTAAAGTGGCGGGCGTCGTCAAAGTCCCATTTTGGGCCGGAACTAAAACACAACGTGCCAATGTCAATGGTTTGGGATACGAATAGATTATTATGCAATCTGTGCCATAAGTCTGTATTGAAACATACTTAAATATTTGTGCATTGCTTCAATATAGTCCAAAACCCGTTCTACAACTCAGATTCGGCCATGTAACGTAAAAGAGCCACCCCGGCAAACCGGAGTGGCTCTTTTACGTTACATTCTGGAAGCTACTGAGTTGTGTCACACCCTCATCAACTACGAATGACGTTGCTGTTCTTTTTTTATTTGGCTGGATACCCGTTGCGCTTGCTGCCGCTGGCGGGACATATCCCTTTGCTTTGTTTTAACGTAATTTGTGTAAAATTCCCCGTAATCAAATTCGTGATCACTGTTAGTTCCCCCAAGTACCCGACGTTTTGGACGTTTCCCACTCAACCAGTTCGCCATCGCTTTTTCCTCCTGCATGATAGGTATACTCGTATCATACCAGATTTCATTAATCTTGCGTGCATTACAGCAAATTTGTAACAACAGAACTTAAAATAATCTTCCCCATAGCGGGTTGGCATCCATAATACAAAAATAGCGCATTGCAACTATTTCAGTGCAATACGCTATTTATAGTACTTTAAAAACTATCTTTCGTCGCCCTGGGCCCGCAGTAATTCGCCCAATGAAGGCTGCGTCTTTGGATCAATGTGGTACTTCTCTGAGTACGCCTTAACAGTGTCCGCACCGTAGAGCTTTTCATCTAATGGCATAAAGGCCGTAGCAATTGGGTCATCCGGTTTGATGTAAGCATTAATGACGATTGGCTTCTTGTTACCATTAGCCTGTAGGTCCTTAACCTTAGCAAAAACCTCGTCCAGATCAGCCTTATTCTTCACCGTGAAACCAATACCGCCAAGTCCTTCAGCAACCTTGGCCCAATCAGCATCAGTCAAATCAACGCCGTAAAAGTGCTGCTTGGATTCAGCCTGTTCATAATAAATGAAACCGAAGCGGCTGTTGGAGAAGACAACGTTGATCACTGGTAATTCGTAACGGGCTTCAGTGATAATGTCGGGTGCTACCATGGCAAAACCGCCATCACCTGACAACGACCATGCCTGAGCGTCCGGAACACTGAGCGCACCAGCCATGCCGCCTGGTAAGCCAAAGCCCATGGTTGCAAATAAACCAGAAATAGCAAATCGCTGATTCTTGTTCATTGGTAAGCCACGAACGCCCCATTCAGAAACGTTCCCAGTATCAACTGCGTAGGTATCGTTAGGACCGGCTAATTCAGCAATCTTCTTTGTCACTGCTTCAGGATTCAAGCCCTTGCTGTCATCTTCAGCCTGTTCATCTAACCACTTATCCCAGTTCGCCTTGTTTTCTTGGTTTGCTTTCAGCCAAGTATCAGCTGGACGGCTTTCGCCAGTAGCAATCATATCATTCAAATAAGCTTTAGCATCCGCAATAATCGCGTAGTCCACATCAACGGTCTTGCCGATATCAAAGGCGTTGGTATTCACTTGAATAATTTTAACGTCCTTTGGCCAGAAGTTAGCGAATGGAAATTCGGAAGCTAGGAAGAGGATCAGGTCTGCATGTTGCAAAGCTTCAAACCCTGATTTAGCACCCAATCGGCCAAAGGTCCCAATAAAGTTAGGATGGTCTGTTGAAATCACCCCAGTTGCGGGTACCGTATTCATGACGGGGATGTTGAACTGTTCTGAGAACTTAGTCAGCTCATCGCGGGCGCCTAATAACCCACGGCCTGCATAAATCAACGGGTGCTTAGCTTCTTTGATCATCTTCAGACTGTCAGCAATCGCCTTGGGATCTACAGTTTGGCTGTAGTTATTCGCCACCACTTTTGGCGTCTTTGCTGGTTCATAATCGATTTCCTTGGTCGTTAAATCTTCCGGCAAGATGACCACAGCAACCCCGCTTTGTCGGTAAGCTTCACGAATCGCTTCGTTAATTACGTAGGGAATCTGTTCAGCCGTGGTTACTGTCCGGTTGTAGACCGAAACATCTTCAAACATTGGTGTTTCATCCATTTCCTGGAAGAAATTCGTGTTCATCACTGGCTGAGCAACTTGACCAACGATGGCCAACACGGGGACGTGGTCCATTTTGGCGTCGTACAGGCCGTTGAACAGGTGAGTTGCACCAGGACCTGCAGAACCAAAAGCAACCCCAATTTTACCGGTAAATTTAGCATCAGCAGACGCTGCAATAGCCCCCACCTCTTCGTGGCGTACCTGAATATATTTAATTTTATCTTGTTCTAGGTATAACCCTTCAACGGTGTGGTTAATCGATCCCCCAGGAATCCCGTAAATATGATCAACATCCCAGTCTTCCAATACCTTAACTAATGCTTGTCCTGCCATCATCTTTGTCATCTGAATCGCACTCCTCCATCAGTTTCTATGAGAACTTTTAATTCTTAAATTGTTTAACATGGAAGAGTATAGGACGAACAAATTTAAAAGTCACGAGATTAGCTTACTTTTTGTAAGTTAATTATTCACAATTTGAACGTAAAAAAATTCTGGTATCAACCGACTTTCATCGGTTAATACCAGAACAGATCTTAGATGATTGCACTTTGATTGAATATGATTGCTAAATGCTAGTGAATTGCTGTTTCCAACGCAGCTGCGATGAAACCACCAACCAGTGGGCCGCACATTGGTACCCATGAGTAATCCCAGTGAGCTGAACCCTTGTTAGGAACTGGCAAAATCGTGTAGGCAAAACGTGGACCCCAGTCACGGGCTGGGTTAATGGCGAACCCGGTGGTCGTCCCTAAACCAGTACCAATAACGAAGATCAAGAACCCAACAACAAGTGGTTTCAAACCAGTCGTGAAGTTACCTAAATTAAGAAGAATAAAGACAAAACCGAATGTGGCAATAACTTCTGACAAGAAGTTGAAAAGAGGTGACTTAATTGCTGGCATAGTAGCAAAAATACCAACCGTGTTCCCATTTTCTTCCCCTTTTGTTTCCTTAAAGTGTGCACCAAATGCAACCATTACTAATGCTGCCCCGACAAACGCACCTAAGAATTGGCCTGCTAAATATGGCAATACTTCATTCCATGGGAACAATCCAAAGATTGCGAACGGAATCGTAACTGCAGGGTTTAAATGACCATCTGAGCCTAAAAGTCCCGCAACATATACCCCCATGGTAACAGCCATACCCCACGACAGGCAGACGAACAACCAACTAGATCCCTTGGCGTACGTCTTATTTAAGTTGATCCCGGCACCAGTACCGGCTCCTAACAAAATCAGGATCGCAGTGCCGAAAAACTCACCAATAAAACCATCCATTAGTGACACCCACCTTTATATAAGTTTGTTAAACAATTAACACACTAATATTAGCATATTTGTAAGCGCTTTATTTACATTATTTTCACTTCTTTACAACATAAATGTGCTTAATTTCAGCAAAAAAGTATGATAATGTTCAAAATTTTACTGATTAGTAACCTCATCATGACACATTTTTTGTAGCATTTGCCGAAGCACATGTTGCTTGTTTACAGGCTGGATGACGTTTTTTCCAATTTGGTTGATTAATGTAAACGTGCTGTGACCAAGTGTATAGTAGGTCACTGATGAAAATTGGGGTGCAAGTCGTGCTTCAATCGACTGTAATCGCATATAGCTTGAAGGGCTCGTCACAAGGATTCTAGTGATTTGATGCCCCTTCAGTTGGGAAATCACCTGTTCTTCTTGCTTCTGAGACCAACTATTTTTGTAACACGTTAATTGAGTCAGGTACGGCATAACTGACAGCCGATTGTGTTTGACGTGCCGATTACCTGTCAGCCAAAGCAATGGTCGAGCCTGAGATGAGGCTAATAATTGCGCCAAACTGGCCTGATTTTCTGCCACTGGGTACGTTACCTCGGTAAGCCCTTCAGCTTGTAATTGCGCTGCCATTTTTTGACTTAGAACAAAGAATTTTGGCTGAGTCACCTGGTGCCAGTCATGACTCAAATAGACCTGAAGTGCGAATTGACTCGTGATCACAATACCTGTTGCCATACGAATCCGTGTAACCTCAGCCGTTGTTAGCTGAGTTGCTACCAGTTCACGTAATGGCAAATATAACGGCACCGTAACCTTTGCCAATTGTGCCCGCAGTTCCGGTTCGACCTTCTCTTTTGGATACGTAATTAAAAATGCCACCGAGAACACCTTCTCACTCATTGATTTAACGCTAAGACCCTCATTTTACCTTGCCCATCAGGCTGGTACGTTGAATAGTGGCCCGCTTTGAAATCAAGGTCCCAAAATACCGTGTCTGGTACCCACGATTGATGCATTACGCGTAACGTGCCAAGGTGCGCAACAATTAACACGTTAGCCGCCGAAGCCAGCAAATCCTGATAGCCTGCAATTGCATGCAGCACACGCTTCGAAAAGACTGTATAGCTCTCAGCACCCTTTGGCGTCACATCAAAGGGCTGCTTGATCCAGTGCGCCCAGGTGATTGGGTCTTGTGCCTCAATCTCATCCGCATCCAGTCCTTCCCAGTCACCAAACCCCTTCTCATTCAAATCAGCATTCACGTAAACGGTCGCGTTTGGATGTTCATCAATAATGGGTTGGGCGGTTTGCTTTGTTCGCGTTGTTGCACTGCGAATAATAATATCAAGTGGTTGATGCTGCAGCTTCTCGGCAAGTTCAGTAGCTTGCCGACGGCCGTTTTCATCAAGGGCCACATCCAAGGTGCCATAGAATTTTCGGTGCTGATTTAACGTCGTTTCGCCATGTCGCGTTACGAATAAAGTCATTTGATCACCTCAATAATGCCACTGTATACCAGCAGGAAAATTACCTGCGATAACTCACCAAAAGCGCCAATGGTGTCACCGCTAAAGCCCTTCAGCAACCGAATGTTAAAACGCCGGTAAAAATACCCAAACACAACGATGGCTAAATAGCCAACCAGACCCGGCCACTGCAACACTGCACCAATGACCACGATAGCCACTAACTGGGACGCCACGATTCGCCAGGTCTTAACGCCGATCCAAATGCTGGCCAGTCCGTTATCACCGTTATAGACCATCTTGTAAAACAGCAGTCCGATTCCCGTTTTGGCAATCATGGTCATGACTGCTGTTAACCCAATCAGTTGCCACAATGGCAGCAGATTGCAAATGGCAATGCCACCACCGATAACGATCAAGTAAAAGTAGATCAAGCCCAATGCACCCATGGTTCCAAGCCGACTATCGTGCATGATATCCTTCATTTTTTCGGGCTTCCGTGACGAAAATAGCCCATCGGCAGTATCCGCTAAAGCGTCTAGGTGGAAACCACCGGTCAGCAGCCCATCCGTGACCCAGTAAATGATCCAGGCAAACCAAAGTGGAAAAATACTGGCAAAGCCCCAGAAGATCAGCGCCTCAAGACAGCCCAGCAACAACCCGAAGAGACTGAAGTACTGAATATTATTTTTAAACTTGTTCGTGACATCCTTAATCTCGATTGGAATGGAAATCCGCGTAAAAAATTGTGTGTATAAAATTAATGCCTTTCCCATGGCAACCCCCAATTATTTCAACTGTTGTGACAGACCGCTGATTACAAAGTATACGTGGTCAGCCGCCTGTGCCAAGCGCTGGTTCACCTGGCCGTAAATATCCCGCAAAATTCTCGTCTGTTTTGTCGCTGGCACAATGCCTAGGCCCGTTTCGTTAGTCACCACAACCATTGATTGGTTAGTGGCATGCAGCGCCTCGACAATTTGATCCCAAGCATCAAAAATTTGCTGACTCAATCCATCAATATCTTCGCTGGTCATCTGCTCAATGGTCTCATCCACATCAAGGTGCCGGTCCGCTGCCAGTTGAGTTGCACGCTCGTAAAACAAATTGGTAATGAGCATAGTGGCATCATCCAGCAAATAACTATCGTAATGATTGGCCATAATGAACGCACCAACGTTTTGGTACCGTTCTTCAGTGGCCCAGTTTTTTTCGGCTCGTCGTTTCTGATGCGTTTTAATCCGCAACTGCATTTCCGGGTCTGGCTGAGTCATTACACCCGTAGCGATATAGCACACACAAGATTCGTCCGACAGCGATTGTTCGGCGAACACCGATTTACCGCTCTTGGCCCCACCGGTCACTAACACTAACTGGCTCTTCATGCTTCATACCTCCTGAGTTCTGCCACCGCAACCAATTCTGGAAACGCCTGACTCACTGCTTTTGCCTTGGTCTTTTTTACCCCGACCAATACGACGGTTGCCGGACCAGCAGAAGTATTTAATTCTGGCAACGTCCGGTCAACCAAGTAATGCGTCTCCAACTGATTCGTCTGCGCCATTTGGTCAAGTTCATACGTCACACCCTTTGACCCCACCGGCAACATATCCACAACGTCAGTGTTCGCACGGATTTGACGAACTTTATCGTAACTAAAAATAGAATCTAAATGTGCAACGACTTCGTTACCCACGTAAGGCGTACCCAATTTAAAAACGGTCAGGTCCGTAGTCGCTGGTTTGGGGATGTTGGCCGTTTGAATTCGGCCAATCACCGTGATACCAATCGACGTTGTGAGGGTGGCCATGTTATCTTCTGTACTGCCGTTTAACGGTATATCGGATAATTGCGCCCGCGCAAGCTCTGCTTTGACACCACTGATGATTCGCTCACCGGTTGGCACCATTTCATTACCGATCGTATCAACAACCGTAATGGGGTGGGCCCCAAAACACATCAACTCTAAAAGTGGCACCCTTAAAGAATAAGCAGCCGTAATAGCTGGATCAACGGCTACAACGTCTGCTTTTTTCTCCCCAATTCCGGCACTGCTGTCACACGCGATCACCAATGTTTCCTCTGCTGTTATCGGCGTTAACGTTAAGTCTCGAAACTGTGTATTTATCATATGCGTTACCCGTTATTTACTGCATCAAAGGCGTTGTTGAATGCTTGGATCGTATCGTCAATGTCCTGATCTGTGTGCTTGCTGGACATAAAGTTAGTTTCAAACTGCGATGGCGCGGTGTAAATTCCCTGTTGCAGTAACTGTTTGAAGAATTTTGCAAAGTAGGCCACATCGCTGGCTTGGACGTCATCGAAGTTGTTCACTGGACCAGCGTTGAAGAAGTAACTCCACATGGTCCCAACATGGTGCACCGTAATCGGCACGTTGTGAGCATCGCCAGCAGCCTTGATTCCTTCTACCAGACGGGTGGTTTTAGCTGTCATCTCCTGGTACAGCTTATCGTTCAACTGGTTAAGTGTGCTTAAACCACCGGTCATGGCCAATGGGTTCCCCGATAAGGTCCCCGCGTGATAGATACTGCCAACTGGTGTAATGTGTTCCATAATGTCCCGACGACCACCAAACACACCAACGGGTAGCCCGCCACCAACGACTTTTCCAAGGGTGGTAAGATCTGGCTTGATGTGATAAAGGCTTTGTGCGCCATGGTAGGCAGCTCGGAACCCAGACATCACTTCATCAAAGATCAGCAGTGAACCAGCATCCGTTGTTAACTGTCTCAAGGTATCCAAGAATTCTTGCGTTCCTGGAATAACGCCCATGTTCCCAGCGATGGGTTCAACGATAACGGCCGCAATTTCAGGTCCGTGCTTTTCAAAAACGGCTTTGATACCCGCCACATCGTTATATGGCACCGTCAACGTATCGTAGGCCAAATCCTTTGGTACACCTGGTGAAGTGTTGATATTAAACGTGGCTAGACCAGAGCCAGCATCTACCAGCAAAGAGTCACTGTGGCCGTGATAGTTACCGACAAATTTCACGATTTTATCGCGCTTCGTAAACCCACGAGCTAAACGAATGGCACTCATTGTGGCTTCAGTCCCAGATGAAACCATCCGCATCATCTCAACAGACGGTACGATTTCATGGATTTTCTTAGCCAGCTCCGTTTCTAATTCTGTTGGTGCACCATAACTAGTCCCTTTTTCAGTGGCTGCCTGCAAATCGCTAACAACTTTGTCATCAGCGTGACCTAGGATCAACGGCCCCCATGACAGCACGTAGTCGATAAACGTGTTCCCATCAATATCTTCAATGTGTGCACCCTTCCCCTGCTTAATAAACAGTGGGTCACCACCAACGTTCTTAAACGCCCGTACTGGACTATTTACACCACCGGGCATGTAGTCTTGCGCTTCTTTGAACGCTCTTTTTGAGTTATCAAAATTTTTCAATGTGTGTGTTCCCTTCTCTTATGGTTTTTATTTCTTTTGCGCGTCCATCCGTGCAGCAACTTCCTTCGCGAAGTAGGTGATGATCAGATCAGCACCGGCACGTTTCAAGCCCACCAGCACCTCGTTGACGATCTGTTCTTCATCGATCCAACCGTTTGCTGCAGCGGCTTTAACCATGGCATATTCACCAGAAACATTGTAAGCGACTAATGGTAAGTTGGTGTTGTTACGAACATCACGGATGATATCAGCAAATGCCATTGCTGGTTTGACCATGGTGAAATCGGCACCTTCTTCTTCGTCACTCTTCATTTCACGAATAGCTTCAAGTCGGTTCGCTGGATCCATCTGATATCCCTTCCGATCACCAAACTGCGGTGCGCCATCAGCGGCGTCACGGAATGGACCGTAGAAGCTAGAAGCAAACTTAACCGAGTAGGCCATGATTGGGGTTTCTTTAAACCCTGCTTTATCCAAACCTTCACGAATGGCGGCCACAAAACCGTCCATGGCGTTTGAAGGAGCAACCATGTCAGCGCCAGCTTTAACTTGACTGACCGCAACCTTGGTGTTGTATTCGAGCGATTCATCGTTTAATACTTTGTGGTCCTTCACGATACCGCAGTGACCAGTGGATGTGTACTCACACATGCAAGTATCAGCGATGACGATCAATTCTGGATAAGCCGCCTTAATCTTACGAATCGCTTCCTGCACGATACCGTGCTCTTCCCAAGCACTGGTACCCACGTCATCCTTGTGATCCGGAATCCCAAAAACCAGGATCGACTGAATTCCTAAATCAACGATTTCTTTCACTTCATCCAAAATGGTATTGAGACTATACCGGTAAATACCGGGCATAGAGGCAATTTCTTCCTTGTCCTGAATCGTGGCATCCACGAATACTGGCATGATCAAATCCGATTTTTCTAAGTGATTCTCGCGCACGAGATCACGCATTGCTGCACTGCTTCTTAAACGACGATGACGATCAAATGTAACCATAATGTATAATCTTCTTTCCGCTATATATTTTTTAATAATAAGTAAGCGTAATCATTCACTAAATATACTTATTTTAACGTTGATTCAATCAATTTCAAAGCGCCTTCAGCAATTAATGTATCAGCAGCTTGGCTACCAATTTTGTCATTAATCGTTCCCTGCACTGTCTTGTGAAACAGGTGGACGCCATCGGGTGACGCGACTAAACCCTTAAAGGTAATCTGATCTTCGCTCGATTCTGCAAACGCCCCAATTGGGTAATTGCAGCTGCCACCCAAAGCGCGCAAAAAGTCACGTTCGACTTGTACGTTTTGCTTGGTAGTTGCATCGTCAATGGCGCTTAACAATGCCAGCGTATCAGCGTCCAGCTTGCGACATTCAATGGCCAACGCGCCTTGGCCTGTAGCCGGTAAAATATCATCTTTCAAACTCAGCCGATACAAACCATCCAGCGAGACTTGCAGCCGGTCTAACCCGGATTCCGCCAAAATCACACCATCTAAATGTTCCGTTTCAATTTTCTTGATCCGTGTATCAACATTTCCACGAATCGGGATCACCTGAATGTCTGGCCGTAAATGCAGCAGTTGCCCCTGACGCCGGAGACTGTTAGTGCCGATTCGCGCACCTTGTGGCAAATCAGCTAACTGTGTCACCTTTTTGGGTGTGATCAAACAATCATAGGGAGATTGCCGCTTAGGAATTGCCCCGATAATTAAATCATCAGGTAATACCGGCATCACATCTTTTAGGCTGTGAACCGCAAAGTCAATATCGCCACTTTGCAGTTCCGCTTCAATTTCCTTAACGAAGACCCCTTTACCGCCAATTTTTTGAAGGCTATCCTTCAGGTTTCGGTCACCTTGCGTCACAATTTCTTTAATACGAAAGGTGATATTGGGGAATCGTTTCTGCAGAGCCGCAATGACCAATTTTGACTGACACATGGCCAACAGGCTCTTACGTGATCCCACTACAAATTCATTTTTCATAAGTATGCTCCTGTTTCGCTAAGTCTGTTGGTAGGCCAAAAATCTGACAAATAAATGCCAGGTCCACATCCACGTCATCCTGAAGCGCCAACTCCTTGACCCCTTTGATGGGACCTAGGATCATCTGATTGATGATGCTCTTCATATGCTTACTGATGACCTTACGTTGGTGAGTATCAAGTTCTGGCAACTTACGCAGTAAACTGTCGTAAGCGGTCTTTTCAATAGCCATCGCAGACTCCCGAATCTCTTTAATGACGGGTACCACGTGAAGCTGTTGCTCCCACACGTAAAACTCATCTACGGCAGCCGGTACTTGAGCAGCCATCTGGTCGATCATATCAGCCTTAGTTTTTTGATTTTCTGAGATGATAGCCGTTAAGTGATCAATATCAAAATAGGTGATCTCAGTAGGCAGATCCTCTCGATGCACGTTACGTGGAACACCTAAGTCCACGATAATTTTCAAATTGGTGGTGCCGCTAGCAAAAATGTGGCCGTTCAGCACTGGTTTTTTAGCTGACGTTGCGAGAATAACAGCATCCGCCGCGTTCGCTGCCACCGCTAATTTATCCCAGTCCGCTGCCTGCACCGTTGCACCATAGTGATCAGCCATCTGCGTCGCTTTGGCATTGGTTCGATTCAAAATGGTGATTTCGCTAAAGCCCATGGTACTAGCATTCTTCAACACGTGACTACCAACCTCGCCAAGCCCGGCAATCACTAAGTGCTTATCCGAAAGATCCTGCAGAACCGTCTTAATTTGGTGTAACCCGGTCTGCCCCGATGTTTTGGACAATTCACTCACGCGATAGGTCGTATGCTGTTTTTTAGCAAAAGTAATGGCGTCCTTTGCTAGGTGATTGAGAATTACCCCAGTGGTGCCAAGGTCACGTGAAGTGAAGAAAGCATCCTTCACCTGACCCAAAATCTGCGGTTCACCAACAATCAAGGACTCCAACCCGGTCGTTACCCGTAGCAGGTGCGCCACGGCGTCTTGTTTAAACCCAATTTCCGCCCATTTACTAATTTGGTCGATGGAGACGTGGAACCAGTTGGCTAAAAAGCGTTTGATGTAATAACGGCCAGTATGGATCTGGTCAACCACGGCGTAAACTTCGGTCCGGTTACACGTTGATAAAATCATATTTTCAAGGATCGATTTTTCATCACTTAACAGTTGGTTCGCCTGGGTCAGTTCTTCCTTGCTGAAAACTAGCTGTTCGCGCGTGGTAATTGGCAGATGTTGGTAGTTCAGACTGACGTAAATGACAAACATGTACTAATCCTCCTCTTGGTTAAACCAGTGCTTACTTTCAAGCCACTGGCGAATTTCTTGCTTGATCTGTTTAGCCTTAGTTGGTGACTTGCCCTTAGTCGAAACAGTCACCAGCAGATTCTTTGATTCCACACGTGCGACGTTGAAAAAGTCAGACTGTTTTTTGTCACTGGCGTCGTTGACTAACTGAAAATGGGTGGCGTCTTTTGTGACTTGCCGATTAACGCGACGATTATTCGTACAGGCGATGATGATATCCATCTCGGAGATATCACCGGTCTCATACTCCTTTTTGATCCACGTAATCTTAGCAGGGTCAATCGCGTCACACAGTGTGGGACTGATGACAAAAACGTTCGCCCTGGCATCCAGTAAGCCAGCCACTTTACGTGCGGCCACCTTACCCCCACCAATCACGGCAACGCGCTTGCGCCCTAGGTCAATGTTAATTGGATATGGATAGTTCACTAGATTCACTTCCCGTAATCCACGTCAGATTCAGCCAAAATTTGATCAATCTTAGCCATATCCACGTTTTCTTCAACAATTTTAGCTAACTTTTCGTATTGCGCTTCCTTATATTCCGCCATGGACTCATTCTTGGCGTGTAACGGCTGCAGACCCTTAGCGACCCGTAACCGATCCAGCAGCTGTCGCGTCCAGGCAGTGTTGTCAAAAATACCGTGGAGATAAGTTCCCCAAACACTGCCATCCGCGTTCACAGCACCATCTAAGCGGTCTTCAGGTTTGCCGTTGTTTTCAATAATGGTTGAAAATGGGCGGGCATTCTTTCCCAGCGTGGTCTCTCCCATATGAATCTCATAACCGTGCAAGGTGGTATCCTGATGTTTCGCGATAGCCTGCGTGGTGGTCTTTTCTCCGGTAAAAGTGGTTTGAATATCGAGCAGCTGCAAACCATCTTGGTCGGCAATATCCGATTCCACATGGTTGGGATCATGCAGGCGGTTACCAAGAATTTGGTACCCGCCGCAAATACCGACGATCTGCGTCTTATGTGCGTGTAACGCCTGAATCTCAGAAACAAATCCATGCGTTCGCAGATAAGCCATATCTTCGTTAGTGTTCTTACTACCAGGCAGAATCAGCAGGTCTGGATTCCCAAGATCTTCTGGCTTAACCACGTAGCGGACTGAGACATCTGGCTGGATTTCCAAACTGTGAAAATCAGTAAAGTTGGACATCTTCTGCAAGGCCATTACCGCTACATCAAGATCCTTCGTTGCATCCTTGACCCGTGATTTCCGCTCAAGCGCGACACTGTCTTCCTCATCCAGGTCAACATCGGTCATGGGAATCACTCCGATGACTGGCACACCGGTCAATTCTTCAATCATATCATTTCCGGACTTCAGCAGACTGGCATCGCCACGAAATTTATTGATGATAATACCCTTAAACCGCTTCTGGTCTTCTTCAGGCAGCAACTTAATCGTGCCGTAAATCGACGCGTACATCCCACCCTTATCAATATCAGCGACCAGAATAACGGGCGCGTGAGCCATTTCAGCCATGCCCATGTTAACCAATCCTTTGGTATCCAGGTTGATTTCTGCTGGACTTCCGGCACCTTCTAGGACCATGACGTCGTTTTCGGCAGCCAATGATTTGTACGTTTCTAGCACCCGATCCTTCAGCGCCATTTTATGGTCTTGATACTCAACCGCAGTCATATCTGTGAGCACCTTGCCCATAAATACCACCTGTGATTCCTTGTCCGTCGATGGTTTCAATAATAAAGGATTCATCCGTACGTCTGGGGCAACGCCAGCTGCTTCCGCCTGAAACACCTGGGCCCGACCCATTTCCTTACCATCAGCGGTAATGTAGGAATTTAACGCCATATTCTGTGATTTAAACGGGGCAACTTTAAGACCCCGATTTTTTAATATTCGGCAAAGACCAGCCGCAACCCAGCTCTTACCTGAATCCGAAGCCGTTCCCTGAAACATGATTGATTGCGTTCCCATAATCAACCCTCCTGAAGTTAATCAATACTCATCTAGTCGTCATTTCTGAAACAAGTGGCTCGTCATCACGCGTCACTACTCATGGCCTTAACTTTTGTCATACCATGTATGTATGCGTTCTTCCATTGGTGATTGCACCCGTTCAGGGCATTTCGCAATCCTTAGAAGAACTGAGATCAATCAAAAAGAATATGTTTTTTTCAACAGCAGCGTTGAAAAGTAGGGCAGTTTATCGTCTGGATCAAGCGCCGATAGTTTAACCGTACGTTGAGCCGTCATTGACGCATTACTAATGATGATGGCTTGGTCTAAGAGATTGCGTTGCGCTAAGAGCTGATAAACCAGAGGTAAATTGGCTGAAATTTTCATCATGACCACGTTGTCGTTATCATCAATCGCAGTGGCGATCTTCTGTTCGTCGGCCGTGGCTGGAATGATTTCCAGTAGTTCATCATCAAGCATCAAGGGTGTCGAAATGGTTGCCGCAATCTGCGAATAAGCGGAAATACCGGCAACGGTCGCCACCGCAATCTGATTGCCAATAATGTCCAGCAGATAACTATAAGTACTGTACACAGAAGCATCACCCAGTGTGATGAACCCCACATCGTGACCCGATTTTACGTCCGCCACGATCTCTTCAGCGATTGCACGCCAACTGGCTTGTTTTTCACTGAGATCTTTAACCATTGGGAAACGCCGCCGTTTGACCGTTAGCTCTTCTGAAAAATACGGTGCTGCGATTTTTTCCGCGACGCTCGGCTGATCATTATGGGCCTTAGGAGTGTATAGGATGTCGATCTGTTTAAGGGTATTGATCGCCTTCATCGTCATTAATTCACTGTCACCAGGACCAACCCCGATGCCATAAAATGTTGCCATCGTTACATACCGCCTTTCGTCTCAGTTGCCGTTAATTGTCGTTTCAAATGGGTAATAAACTGTTGCTGAATCTCAGGATATTCGCCTAAACCCTTTAATTGTGACGTCACCTGAATTCCTGCACGCTGCAACTGACTCTGCCAAGAATCAGGCGTATCGGAAGCCATGTCATTATGGGCGTGATTACCAGCTACCAGCATGAATGGCTGTAACCTTACCCGTTTAATGCCGTCAGCTTGAAGCCGGCTAATTTCAAACTGAATGTCAGGGTAACTTTCAACTGCTCCCATGTAGTGCTGACTGCCCATTAGCATGTGATCCAGGCAAGCGTACGCTGTAAAGGCGCTATTTGCAGTCCCATGTCCCATAAAGAGGACGGCTTCATCAGCTGCCAGCGGGCTGCCGATCTGTTTTAAAAAGCTAATCGTCGCTTGATAATCCGCAAAGTCGTTTAATAATGGCCGACCAATCACGACCCGTTTAAAATGACCCGCTTCCTTTGCTACGGCCGTTTCAACTTGGTGGTATTCGATACCGGGAATCAAATGCAGTGATTGCACGTAAAGGGTGTCATATCCGCCAGCAATAATCTTGGCAAGCGCTTCTCGTGGTGAATCAATGCTAAGACCCTCGTTTTGCTTGATTCGCGAGACAACGATTTTCGACGTGAACGCTCGGAATACTTCGGCATCAGGAAATGCTGCTCGAAAGGCGTTTTCCGTAGCTTCAATCGTCTTATGCCGCGTCTCGGGATAGGTGGTACCAAAACTCACAATTAACAGTGCTGTTTTACTCATCGCGCAAAGACCTTCTTTACCATTTGAATCACGTTATCATAGCTTGGTTTTACTTCGACAACGTTCTCTAAACCTAACTTATGACACTCGTCTGCCACCGTCTGCCCCATAGCGAAGCAATACATTTGGCTCAGTAACTCACGCTCATCGCTGGTACAACCAGTATAGAGATCAGTGACCGATGCTGAACTTGGAAAAACAATGCCGTGAAAGTCGTTCAAGTCAATATTTTGATTGATGGTTTCACTTTGGTATGTCGCCAGGTAGTCAGCCTCAGCAACTGCATGGTAGTTTGATAACGCCAGCCGTTCGCCAATGAAAACAACTGGCCGTTTTTGATCTATTTTTTTAGGGTCATACAACCCATCCGCCAGAAGGCCATCTTGTTGCAGCCGATACTTCACGATGTGGTTGCTGGCCACCAATTTCCAGTTAGCCAGTGCACGATTGTCGACACCCAGCGTCAACAAGTGTTCCTGAAAGTAGTGAAAGGCCGCAAAATCAGTGACGATCAGCGTGCCACCAGTGTCAAAGTCTGGCAACTCAAACGCCAATGGTTTCTTGACCCGTCGATCAAAGAAGTTTACAGCTGCCCCTTCATCTTGGAGGACGTTAAATAATTTTGAATCCTGTTTAAACGGAATCAAGAAGTGCAATCCCTGCAACGGCCGATGCGGCTGCAAATCACCCATCAACTTAACGACGCCACCAACCACGATCAAAGCCGGTGATGAGATGTGCATCTTCTCAACCATTTGAACAACGTTGGCCAAGTCAGACGAGATTGAGCGTTGCTTCCAATGGGTTGCCCACTGAACCACAGCAACCGGCGTATCGCTGGCCATTCCGTGTGCCACTAACTGTTTGGCAATGTTAGGCAGCTGCGCCATGCCCATTAGAAAAACAATGGTGCCTTCTTGATGCGCAATGTTTTCCCAATCCAACTCTTCTCCATTGGCCTTGCGGTGCCCTGTAATCACGTGGAAACTAGAAGCAAAATCGCGGTGGGTGATGGGAATTCCTGCAGCCGCTAGTCCTGCAATGGCACTGGTCAATCCAGGCACAACTTCGAAGGGGATCTGATGTTTACTCAGATACTGCCCCTCTTCACCGCCACGGCCAAACACGTATGGGTCACCCGCCTTTAAGCGGACAACCCGCTTTCCTTGTTTGGACAAATCTACTAGCATGTCGTTGATCTGATACTGGCTAATTTTATGGTGAAGCGGCATTTTACCCACATCAATTTTCTCTGCCACAAACGGTGACAGCAACGCAGGGTTCACCAACCGGTCATACACGATGACGTCGGCTTCTTCAAGGCGGCGTTTACCCAACAGTGTGAGCAGCTCCGGGTTACCTGGTCCGGCGCCAATAAGTGAGACTAAACCGTTCATTGCGTTCCCTCCAATAGTGCACTTAATTCAGCTAAACTTGTGGCTCTCTCTGGATAATTCAGCGTTGGGCGTTTAATGACCAAACACGGAATGCCCAATTTTTCACAGGCCGTTATTTTTTCCTGAACGCCGCCACGACGCCCAGATTCTTTTGTCACCACAGCAATCGCATGACAGCGCTGAAACAACTCAATATTGAGTTGTTCACTAAATGGTCCGCGCACAGCATCGATCTGGTCGGCTTCAAACCCAGCATCATCCAGCAAACCAATTGCTTTAACGGTTGGTAAAACGCGGACGTGCAGACGATTAACACCAAGTTTTTGAGCATATTCACCAGCGGTTTTACTACCCGTAGAGAGGTAAACCGTGCCATTAGTTGGTTTTAGATAAGCGACTACGCCATCCAGATCATCAAACAACTTCAAGTTTGGTCCTTCTTCTAAACCGTTTGCTCGTTCCAAGCGAATGTATCTAATCTGATCCGTTTTTGCTGCCACCATTACAGTGCCTGAGATCACCTTCGCAAAGGGGTGGGTGGCGTCGATGATCAACGTAATGTCATGGTCAGAAAAGAACGCGTGAAAAGTTTCCGGCGTCAATATCTGCTGACTCACTTGCGTGGCATGTGGCCGCGCAAGCTCTGCACCGTAATCCGTAGTGACCGACAAAATAAACGGTGCATTGAGCTTCGTCAGATAATCAGCGACATCCAAGCTTTCACTAGTACCGCCTAATAACAAAATCACAGCGTATACCCTCGTGGTGTCACCATGCGACCATCTGCCACGTAGGTATTCTTGTTACCCACGATAACGATGGTCGTCATGTTGATCTCCTCAACGTCCAAGTCTTTAATGGTGGTCACTTTTTCGATTTCCTTCTTGCGGGCAACGTCCTTGCCAATACCCACAACGGTGTCTTCTGACTTGTATTTCAAAATAATATCTAAGGCTTCACGCAAATTGTTTGGACGGCCCTTACTACGTGGGTTGTACAGGCAAATCACAAAATCTGCTTTGGCAGCAGCGTCTACCCGTTCTTTAATCACGTCCCAAGGCGTCATCAAGTCGCTTAAACTAATGTGGCAAAAGTCGTTCATTAACGGTGCGCCTAATGCCGCAGCAGCACCGATACTTGCCGTCACACCTGGTACCACTTTCACATCAATGTGTTGTTCGGCCTTAGATGCCAGTTCCAGCACTAGTCCGGCCATACCGTAAATGCCAGCATCCCCGCTGGAGATAATGGCAACATCCTTACCCGTTTGGGCAATCTCAATGGCCTTTTTACAACGCTCAATTTCACCGCGCATCCCAGTAACGACCAGTTCCTTACCTGCCAACATATCTTGTACCAAACGGACGTAGGTCACGTATCCGACGATGGTATCCGTTTTTTCAATAACGTCTAATGCTTCTTGTGTCATCAATTCTTTTGAACCGGGGCCAAGCCCTACGATGTATAACATATGGTTTACTCCTTTTGAGTTTTTATCTAGTCTGATAACGATTCAGCAATTTTCGACTCATCGCCATGGTGATCTCATCAAGCGCAAAACGATCAGTCACGGTGGGCTGGCCAGTCAGCGTTTCCGCGGAAGCACTAGCGACGTTGCCAACACCCACCGTCTTTTCAACAAACGCCGATTGCGGGTAATGCTGGCTCGCTGGTTGCAACGCTTCGACCGTATAAAACGTCACTGGCACGTTAAGCGTATCGGCGAGGTAATGAATGGCACCTTCATGCTGCTTTTTATCGATGGATCCCAGTGCACAAATTGATTGCCAAGCCAGTTGATGTTCAACACAAAACTGGGTAAATACAGTTTGCATCATGGCGTAGGTCACGTCCTTGCGACAGCCGATACCTAGAGCGTTGACCCTCGGTACCACCTGAACGCTGTTGGCATACTTATCAAAATTAACTTTATCGGAAACGATAACCAGCGGAACACCGGCCGTCGCATCCGTCAGCGCTTCCAATTGATGAAAACCGCTTAAATCTGGAAAAGCTGATATAAAGTCCGGATCGATCCAAATCTCAACTGGCTCACCAGCCGCTAATAGGCTGTTGTACTTCTTAGTATTCATTTTGAAATCCGGGTACCAGCCATCGACACGTTGCGCTAATGTGTCCAATGCTTGGACATGTTCCGTATCTGTCGCAGTAGTGATCACCGGATCTGATTCCAGCAACTCAGCTAACTGCGTCGCCCACGCATTGGCACCGCCAACGTGACCGGATAATAGGCTGATCACGTGGTTAGCACGTTCGTCAACGACGAGCACCGCGGGATCCACCGTTTTGTCTTCAACTAGCGGCGCAATCGTACGGACCACGATGCCGGTGGCCATAACGCAGATCACACCATCCATTTCGTGAAATAACCGCTGACAGGTCTTGGTAAATTGACCCTTGCCAAACGTCTGCTCATTCGCCACAGCGAACCGTTCGGGCAGATACACCGTGCCTTGCATGAGGTCGGCGATGCGGCGTGCTAATCGGCTCCCCTGTTTCGTCAGCGCAATCACGCCAAGTTGCGGGTGCTCATTCTTTGTCATTTTTGACGCCCTTACGATAAGTGTGGGTGAACGTGGCATCGTAGAGCTTGGAGTAACTGTATTCATCGCCTAAGAAATCACCAACCATGATCAGGGCTGTCCGACGAATACCCGCTTCTTTAACTTTCTTGGCAATGTCGGCCAAAGTTCCCTTCACCATCTTTTCATCCGGCCAAGTGGCTTTGTAAATCACGGCAGCTGGTGTGGTTTCCTTGTAACCGCCTGCCAACAATTCACGGACAACCTTGTTAACGCTTTGAACAGATAAGAAGATCACCATTGAGGTATGATGGCTGGCAAGTTTTTGCAATGATTCGCTGTCTGGGACGGGTGTCCGACCTGCCATTCGAGTAATGATGACACTCTGTGACACTTCCGGAACCGTGTATTCTACACCCATGGATGATGCGGCACCAAGGAAGGAGCTGACACCTGGAATACATTCGTAACCAATATCTAACTTCTTCAACTCTTCGATCTGTTCGCGAATTGAACCATAGATTGAGAAGTCACCCGTCTGCAGGCGTACCACCGTTTTATCAGCAGCCACGGCTTCTTGCATCTTAGAGATGATGTCTTCAAGTGTCATGCTAGCGCTATCATCTTTTTCAGCACCATCCTTGCAGTAATCGAGTAATTCAGGATTAACCAAGGAACCAGCATAGATCACCACGTCAGCTTCTGCTAAACGTCGATAGCCTTTTAATGTAATTAAATCCTTGTCACCAGGGCCTGCACCTACAAAACTTACAATTGTCATAATTTATCTTACCTTTCTGATGGCACTCACGATGAGTGTCGGATTTTGGGGTTTAAAGAAATGGCCTTGGCCGAGGGCGTACCATTTCGCAATTCGTGTTTCAACCATTTCCAGTTCAGTTACGTCGACTGCCTGAAGGTGCTCAAATGCTGCCAACGCATTTTCTTGCAAAATGAAGTTCAGCACTAACGCACCGCCATCTGCCAAATGGGCCACTGCAAAGTCGATAATAGCGGTCAAGTTAGAGCCGCTGCCACCAACAAAAATCGCATCGTATGGCTGATCTGGAATATCGGCTGGCGCTTCTCCTTGAAGCAGCTGAATATTTTGGGTCTTAAAATGCACCATATTATCATGCATAATCGCAATGGCATCGTCATTCTTCTCAATGGCGGTTACCTGCAGTTCTGGAAATTCCAACGCTGCTTGTAAACTGACGCTGCCGGTACCCGATCCAATGTCTAAGAAACTGGTTTTGCCCTGCAACTGAAGCTTATCCAAACTGATACTTCGTACTTCTGATTTGGTCATCGGAACCTTTGTCCGTAAAAAGTCTTCATCGCGCATTTGTTATAATCACCACGTTCATGTTGTATTTTTTATCTTCAACCTGTTCGGGTTGCAACTGGCTGATTCGCTCTTCCGGATAACTCAACTGTTCACCAATATAGAGAGTGCGGTGCTGGTGCCGACTTAACACCTCTTGTGCGATCTGATAGGGACCGATCTTTTCATCAGTAACCATCCCAACTGTTTGGTGTGCCAGCAAAAAGTCAAAGTCGGGAATCCGACCGTGACTGCTAGTAAAGTACGCGTCGTTCATCGGCAGTCCCACCTGGTTGAACATGTACTGAATAGAACTGATACCTGGAATAATCGTTACGTGGTCACTGCCAAATTCTCGTAGTGTCCAGCTACCGATGCCGTATAACAACGGATCGCCTGACGCTAACAGCACCACATTTTGGTCGTATTGTTCAACCAGCAATTTTTTGAGGATTGCTAGCTTAGGCAGTACCAGTTGTTTCTCACTTGGTAAATCAAAACCTGCCAGTTGGCGTTTCGACCCAATCACTAAGTCTGCCTGAGTTAACAGCTTCTCGGTTCCACGCAGCATTAAATCTGGGCTACCTGGACCAATACCTAACACAGTAATCATTGCCAATCCGCCTCAATTTCTTTCAGTGGCTTAGTCGCTGCTAGAAAACCGGTATCTCGTGAAAAGATCACCGCATCAACTTCGACTTGGGGCTTTTTATGTGCCAGCAACTTTTCCGCACGCCCCTTGATCTTATCAACAATCGTCTGGTACACATCCTGATAACCAGCTTCGTTGATCAATTTAATCATTGAAATCGTGGTTAAGCAGCCGTAGACGTTTTTCATTAGGTCCAGCGGTGCTCCCATTAAAGCAAGGTTGGCGACCATGATTTCTGCCCTGGCATCAGCATCCTTACTGTGGGTGGAAAAGATTCCCCCAGCGACCTTGATCATCTTACCGAGGTCCCCCACTATGAGTACCTTGGTAAAGCCTAATCGCTGTACTTCTTTGAGGACATAGCCAACAAAATTGCTCATCTGGACTTGTTTAATGACCGGAATATGCATGTCGTCCTTTAAGAAATCCTCACCGTAATTTCCAGGGGTTAGGATGATAGCCGTATCTCCCCGCTTGCGATGAATGTTCATTTCAATGGAAATGGAGTGCTTCCAGGATTCTTCAGACATCGGTGTCACAATGCCGCTGGTACCAAGAATGGAAATGCCGCCGACGATGCCTAATTTAGGGTTATAGGTCAATTTAGCGACCCTTTCACCCTCCGGTGCTGAGATGATAATGTCAGCACCCCGGTCAGGACCAATCACATCCCGGACCCCTTCTTGAATCAATTTGTAAGGGGTCGGGTTAATGGCTGGCATTCCTGGCTTGTTGGCAAGTCCGTCCTGCGTCACGCGGCCGATGCCTTCACCACCATCAAGGGTGATGGTGTGATCGGGTCGTAACGTGACCGTTGAATAGATCAACATACCATCGGTTGCGTCCTGGTCATCACCACCATCTTTTTGAATTGCAACACTGGCTTTTTGGTGGTCAAACGTACAATCTTGAACGTCAAATTGAACCGGCGTCCCGTTAGCAGCGTTGACTTTTACAACGGCCGGCGCCTTCTGGTCAAGGATCGCCTTTGCAGCGGCTACTGACGCTGCAGTTGCCGTGGTTCCCGTGGTGTAGCCTTTCCGTAGCTTACGGCCATTATAGTAAACATAGTTATCTTCTGGTTCTGACATTGACGTCACCTACTTCACGAGTTCTAGGTTGTACAACACCGCGTTGACCATGGCAGCGGCTAAATTACTACCGCCTTTTCTACCAAGAGCGACGATGGCTGGAATATCGCTTTCGTAAAGCGCCTGTTTACTTTCTGCAGCTTCTACGAACCCAACCGGCACACCGATAACAGCATCTGGTTTTAATTTTCCAGCCTTAGTCATCTCTAAGATCTTGTACAGCGCAGTTGGTGCGTTACCGACGACGAAAACCTTCTCCGTCGGGACTTCGGCTGCCACTTCTATGGCCGCCATGGAGCGGGTAATACCGCGTTCCTTTGCCCGAGCAAACACCTCTGGTTCACTGATGTAACAGTGATAGTGACAGCCAATGGCATCCAGCTTACGTTTATTCATCCCAGCAAGCGCCATGGTCGTGTCAGTAAAGATTGTCCCGCCATTTTGCATGACGTGCGCTATTTTGGCGATGGCATCGTGAGTAAATTTCAAGTTCTTGAGGTAGTCAAAATCCGCGGTGGTATGGATCGCCCGTTTGATCGTGGCTTCCTCAATCGCTGAATTAAACGTGTAATTGGGATCAATTTGATCAATTTCGTCTTGAATCATTTCAAAACTTTTATCCGTAATTTGATTTGGAATCGTAATGTAATCACTCATGCAATAAATCCTCCAATGATTAGAAATGCGAAGCGACAGGCACAGACCAGGATCAGACCGATGACCGCCACCAGATAAACAAGTTTAAGTGTGTTTTTAATGGCGCTAAAATCGGCTGCTACAGCATCCTGATTTCCAATAAACGGTTTGTCCACGATTTCGCCGAAGTAGTAGTGTGGTCCGCCTAAACGTAGGTTCAACGCACCGGCCACCACGGACTCGGAAAAACCGCTGTTCGGGCTGCGGTGATGTTCTCGGTCACGCCGGCCGACGATAAACGCATTATGCACATCAAACCGCAGCAGCGCCGTAGCAAGCATCAGCAGACACCATGTGATCCGAGCAGGCAGGTAATTAAACACATCGTCTAACTTGGCAGAAACAAATCCAATGTCGCCATATTGTTCATTCTTATAACCCACCATCGAATCAAGTGTGTTGACTGCCTTGTAGGCCAACCCTAACGCCGGACCACCAATCGCCAGGTAGATCAATGGGGCAATTACGCCGTCACTGGTATTTTCAGCATCCGTTTCGATGGTCGCTTTACAAACGTCTTCAGCAGAAAGCTGGTCCGTATCTCGACCAACGATCATACCCACCTGATAGCGGGCCTTTTTCAAATCGCCCTGCTTGAGACTACGCATAATTTTGCGGCTCTCAATCGATAACCCTTTGATGGAAAGACACGTGTAACACAGGTAAGTCCCAAGGATAAACTGCAACCAGGGCACCGTCCTTGTTAGCCACATCAGCCCAAAGGTGATGCTCCAGGTACCGCCAACGATGATCAGCCACATCAAGCCGCCAAGCAACCTTCTCGTCATCGGCGAAAACGTTGGCTTGTTCCACCACTTGGTCAAGCCCGCAATCGCGTGGCCAATCAGCTTTACCGGGTGCGGCCAAGTCGGCGGATCACCTAAAATCAGATCGAGAATAAAGCCAATGGCAATCATACTAATGACTCGCATGGACACGCGCTCCTAACCGGTCCAGTAATCCGTTGAAAACGGCCTTGCTTTGGTAGAAATGAACGTGCAAGTAACTGGCAAATGTTCGCTGAACCTGATAACCGCCCGTCCATTCATCCGCAACAACACCGTCTCGGACCTTTCTCATACGAAGCACTGGGTCAAGCCCGGCATTCGCCGTAAATACTGAATGGTGAAATTCGTGACCGACAAGCTTAGTTCCAGCCGTTCCAATGATCGTATCAACTACTGGTGACGCCTCGCAGTAACCAAACCGTTTCAGCCGTGGTGTCATTTCACTCTCACCATCCAGCAATCCCAGCATGTCAAACGTCCCGCTGTCGGTGGTCAACCGGTTACCCAAATACATCAAACCACCACATTCGGCATAGATTGGGCGGTTCGCGTGTGAAAAGGCGCGGATGGCCTGCTTCATTGTGGTGTTTGCTGCTAATTCTGCCGCGAATTCTTCCGGATAACCGCCACCCAGATACAACGCATCGATGCCGTCTGGTAACGCTTTATCCGCAATCGGGCTAAACGGTTTAAGCGTCACACCCGCTTCTCTAAGCGCTTCCAAATTATCTTGATAGTAAAAATTAAACGCGTCGTCTTGGGCAATACCCAGTGTTAAGTCAACTTGCTGAGTCACGATTGGGGATGGCAGATGCACGTCCACGCTAGTTCCGGCTAACGCTAGCAGCCGATTCAAATCAATGTGAGCTTTCGTCAGTTTCCCTAACTCAGCGATTTTGGCATCAACCGCTGGCAACTCGTTATCAGGTACCAGCCCTAGCTGCCGCGATGGCAACGATAATTCTTTTTTAAACGGAAGGTAGCCTAGCACCGGAACGTTCTTCACGTAACGCGTAATAGCACCCTTGATAAGTTCAAAGTGATTTTGACTCATGACGTTATTGACCACGATACCAACGATTGAAACAGCCGGATCAAATTCGACAAAACCCTTTACGATAGCTGCAATGGACGTTGACGCTGAACGGCCATTAACCACCAGCACAACAGGAATGTTGAGCATTTTTGCAATACTAGCCGAAGAATGAGCATCCTTATCCGTACCCAGCCCATCGTAGAGTCCCATCACCCCTTCGACGAGTCCCAGATCAACGTCGCTGGTATCACGTTCAAAGAGGTATGTCAGCGAATGCACATCTGGTACTAAAAAACTGTCAATGTTACGTGATTGTCGGCCCGTGATCCGCGAGTGAAATTTAGTGTCAACGTAATCGGGACCAATCTTATAAGGCTGGATCCGCAACGTGTCGCTCAAGGCTGATAAAATACCCAGCGTTACACTGGTTTTACCTGAGCCACTCGTTGCCCCGGCAATCATTAACTTCTTCATCTAACCACCCCTTGATATTTACTGTGACAACGCTTGTAAAGCGGCGATCAACTGTTTGTTTTCAGCGTGCCCGCGTACCGCTACCCGGTAATAATCCGGACTTAAGGCCACGTAATCAGAACAATCGCGAATCATGATACCTCGTTCCCACAGTCGCTCACGTAATTTAGGAATGTCACTCTTTAATAAGTAATAGTTCGTAACTGACGGAAAAACGGTCAGGTAACTCACCGTCTGCAGCGCCTGATACAGATATGGTTTTTCAGCTCTTAACCAATCGTAGGTACGTTTGATATAGTCCGTGTCTTCATACATATGTTCACCGAACCGGGCAGCCATGGTGTTCACCGACCATGGTTCTTGCGTCGCAGTCAATTGTTCTTTTAGCTGTTCATTTCGCGTCAATGCAAACCCAAGCCGTAGACCCGGAATCGCAAAAAACTTGGTTGCTGACCGCAGAATAATCACGGGATCCGTTGGTTTCATCAACGAAACATAACTCAGCGCATCATGGTCGATCAGGTCCATAAAGGCCTCATCGAGAATCAGCCAAACGTTGTGTGCCATACAATAATCTGCTAACTGCTGAACATCAGCTGGCTTAACAACTTGACCACTAGGATTATTGGGATTACACAAACAAATTAGATCAATGTCCGGGTGCGTCTCCAGATGGGTCAGCAGCTGATGAACCGGTACCTGGAAATCATTTGCCGGTGTCAGTTCAAAATGTGAAACCGTGGTTCCTGCCCGCGTCAGTGAACGTTCATACTCGCCAAACGTCGGTGCCAGCACCAAGGCGTGTTTCGAGTGCAAGGCAGTGGCGGTATCAAAAATCATTTGAACCGCACCGTTTCCGACGAAAACATCCTCAGCCGATAAATTGAAGTGGCTGCCAATCGCCTGACGCAATTCTGGATACTGCGGATTGGGATAGTAGATCACTTCGTCCACCGCATCCGTAATCACCTGTTTCAGTCGTGGTGACAACCCTAGTGGATTAATGTTGGCGCTAAAGTCCACTAGCTGGTCTTCTGAAATTCCAATCTGTTGTGCAATTAATTCGCGATTACCACCGTGTGTCACTTTCATGCTAATTACTCCTTAAGAAGCTGGCATGCTTCATATTCTTTGGCAAAAAGGCATAGATAATCTCTCCAATAACAATATTGACGATAGTTGCCATCGTTAATGGAACAAACAGTGCGAAGATGGCACCCTTTAATAACGGATATAGCAACGGGACTTCCAGTGGGGTGTTAATGATGTACCCTACAATATCGGAAATCAAAATGATACCAAACTTATCTTTACCGAATCGTTGGCGAATCCAGCCGAAAACAAACATGCAGACCCCCATCATGAGTCCAATGATGAGATGAATGGGTAAGGTTAACGGAAAACCAGCCATGGCAGCTGAGGTCAAGTGACCAAAGACGCCTAAAAACGCACCAAACCAAGGCCCTAGCAAAATAGCACCGAGAAATGCTGGCATAGAATCAAACGCAATCGATCCCATAATCTTAATATTTGCCCCAACGACACAAAGGGCCAGTAACATGGCTGCTAAAACAATTCTTTTTAATCTGGCTGAATCACCCATATGACTATATAACCTCTCTTTCGTATATATCGGAATGATAGCAATGTTGGCGCTTACATAATCTGATATTCGGTTCTCATTAAAAATATAAAAGCTTACCTCCCCCATTTCAACGGCTTGTGATTCAACTAACAATTTATTTGCGGTGATTTGACTATCTCTTCAAAATAGTACTAATTTATTTGTTAATAGCAAAATATCGCATGATATTTTTGCACATTACAATAATTAAATCGCTGATATCATTGGGTTATTAGCTATCATCCATTTTTAGTGGTCGTTTCTTGAATATGATTTCATAACAAATTCTCGTCAGAATAATATTATTTTGGCGTCATCTTGAATTGACTGCCACTATTTTGCTATAAGCCTTTATTTTTCAGCTTTTTATCCTTTAAACACCGTGATATCAGCCTTTATTAAGATTAACGGTCACGCAACTCTTTTAAGCTTTATTATGTATAATGATGGAGGAACGTAAATTCATCCTAATATTTCAGGAGGTTGGTTATGAAAATTTACACGAAAAAAGGCGACAAGGGACAGACCCGGATCATTGGCAAAAAGATCGTCGATAAAGACGATGCGCGGGTTGAATCCTATGGCACCGTCGATGAGCTCAATTCATGGGTTGGTTACACGATCTCAGTGCTTACGCCAGAAACAGCCGTTTTAAAAGCCGAGTTGGAAGAAATTCAACAGTTGCTGTTTGATGCTGGCACTGATTTGGCCACTCTAAACGACGACCCTAAACGAGACTTCATCTTTAACGCAGACGCCGTAAAATGGCTTGAAGGTAAAATCGACACTTATACCGAAGCCGTACCACCTGTTCAGAAATTCATTCTGCCAGGAGGCAACCAGCCAGCTTCAGCATTGCACGTCGCCCGAACCATCACACGTCGCGCTGAACGCAACATCGTGACGCTCCAAGGTGAAGACGACATTAATAAGGACGTGCTGGTCTTCATTAACCGACTATCTGATTACTTCTTCGCTGCTGCCCGCTACGCAAACATGCTTGGCAAGAACGAGGATATTTTATACCGGAATAGCAAACCCGTCTTTCGGTAAACCATGTCTGTTAAAAAGCGACTTATCACGAAATCTAATTAGATTTCTCGATAAGTCGCTTTTTTCTGTGAATAATTAATGCTCACCAAACTCATAACAGATAATCGGAGTGGAATCCATGTTGGGATCATTGCGTATCCTGACCTTAGTGTTGAAAGTAAATGCGCCATTAGCATCAATTTCGTACATATCAGGTGTATTTGAAACATCAATAGGCATATTTTTATTGTGATGCTGTAATCGCGATTACAGTGACCATTCTAGTAAGGTTGATGTTGCCCGTGTCCCAGGTTTGTTGCAACCTGTGGATATAAAAAACGGCCTTACCACGATTGAATTTCGCAGTAAAGCCGCATAAACACTACTAATCAAACTGAAAGGATTAACCTAAACTGTGTTCATTTCCAGATTGCACAACGGACTGGTTCACGTGCACCGTACTTTCAGTATTGGCCTCGTTCATCCGTTCAAACACCGCTTCCTGATGTTGCTCAGCCTTTACGACTGCGTCATCCTTTGCTTTCAAGTTAAACACTTTCCAGATAATCAAGGCAGCTGACCAAGTAATTACAAATAAAATCACCAGGAGAATTCCGAGAATATTAAAATTCAGTGACTGAGCAAATTTAATCACCGGATTATGCCAATTTAAGTACCCACCAATTGCCTGCAGCACGTCCACAATACCAACGAAGAACGCTGCGGTGACCGATAATCCCGTCAGTGCAAGATTGTAATAGACTTTACGGAATGGTGAGGAGAATACCCAGCTGTACGCGGTGCTCATAAACAGGCCATCGCACGTATCCATCAGGCACATGCCCGAAGTAAATAGGATTGGGAATGAGAATACCGCGAACCACGGAATCCCTTTACTAGTTGCAACAGCCGATGTAGCAAGCACGGCAATTTGGGTGGCGGTATCAAAGCCAAGCCCAAACAAAAAGCCAACGCAAACCACTTGCCAGTTATGCTTAATGATGTTGAGCATCTTCTTAAAAGTCCTGAAGATCCGCGTATCAGTGGACGCATGTGCAGTGGAGAAATCGCCGTTGCTGATTGCTTTAAATGATTTCCAGATGCCAACCAAGATAATTAAATTAATCGTTCCAAGTAGTAACAGCATAAAACCAGCAAAAAGTGTTCCTAATACCCCACCGATATTCTGAAACGTCGGTAGTTGTTTCTTAGACCATTCAACGAAAAAGATCGTCAGCAAGGCCATAATCACGACCACTAATGAATGTCCCAGTGAAAAATAGAAGCCGACGCCGTGGGTGTTTTTACCATCGTTAATAAGTTTACGCGTCATGTTATCAATGGCGGTAATGTGATCCACATCAAAGGCATGCTGCAGACCAAAAGTAAACGATAGAAACGCCATGGCTAATAAGGATGGATAGCGGCTCAGATACATGAAGACGAGTCCCCACCCGACCACAAATAGAACAATAACGTAACCGCCGAACTTCAATAAATCTGGCTTTAATGGGTAATGAGTCCTTTTTGATTCCAATTGTAAAACCTCCGTGGTGGCCGACAACGTTAGGTGGTAACAGGGTACCTTGATTCTGTGACTAACAATGTCGTTGCCAGTAGTTTGGCTCATTTTGAAATGCTGTTTAGTAATTCACAAACCAATAAAAAAGTCATTATTAACACGAGCCTTTCGAACACACTCAATATACCATCGGCAATCCCAATTATTTTGTACCGTTTGACTTTCCCAGTCATACCGGCAATGTGTGACATTTTTAGCGTCATTCGATAAAGCGCTTTCAACCGTCAAATCAATCAATACCCATGATTAGTTACAAGTAATATGATTATATTGCGTTTTTATCGACAAAATTATCATTATTTCAGGGTAATTATTTGTTAAAGCATAAAATAAAACAACATTACTCAGTTTTCCGTACCCCTTGTTTCCCTTTATAAGATGGCGTACAAAAGGCTGCCAAATGCCATTTTAACAACAATTACACCGTTTTTAGCAAACGTTTTAAGTCCCGTTCCGCTAAAGTTTCATCGCCAATCAACACGATAATAATTTCACGATTACCGTTTTTAGAGAAAATTCTGTTTTATTTTGCACTAAAAAAGCCACCACAACGCTGAATCGAATCATCGTTATGACAGCTTCTTATATTGATACTATCATTCTAGCGTTTATTTAATTACTGAACCATGTCCGCATAATTCTTATACGTCTTAAAAAACGATTCTGCGTAACTACATTTAGGAATGATCTTAAGCTGGTAAGCTTTCGCCATGGCGATGACTTTGAGAACCAGTTGCTTTGCGATACCCTTTCCCCGTAATTCAGGCTGAACAGTGGTACTCGTGATGGTCAACGCGCCCGGTGTATCAAAGGTAAACTTAATCTCAGCTACCACCTCACCAGCATCATTTTTATGGTAGTAATGCCCATTACCAAGTGTTAGCGACAGTGGATCGGTGCTATCGTCTAAAAATTCGCCAACGCTCGATGACAGTGACGTGACGTAAAGCAACTTAACAAATGCATCGATGGCGGACTGCAAAAACCCAATCGTTCCTTCATTTTTTATCATGTCATGCTCATCAAACATGGTATCAGTGTGTGCAAGGTACACCTCTGGTCGCTGGACTGGAATAATGTTCAGTGTGGTAAAGGTTTGCCGCAGATGATGGTTCGCACCATATCCACCCGCGTTGCCAATAGAATCCGAAACGACCAAAGCAACTCGACCGCCAAAGTGGTTCGTCGGCCGTGAACCAATATCCATGGCATTTTTTAAGGCGCCTGGAATCGAACGATTATACTCCGGCGTAACGATCAGTAATCCATCTAGCGTATCTAACTGATTTCTGAAACGATTCCACTCCGGCACACCATTTGGATCAAGATCATCGTTAAATAATGGCAGTACACCTATGTCTAAAAACTCTGCTTCAATGTTACTCGGTAGTAGTGATACTAAGACTTTAGCAATCTTTTTTGAATATGACCCCTTACGTAAACTACCAACAAATACCCCTATTTTTTTCAAGAAAACCACCTCAAAAATATCTATAGATTGACAATCTGCGTCTAACACATTAATTGTAAGCACTTACATTATATGACGTGATGCGCCAAAAAGCTCGTATATGAGCAAGTTGGATATAATAAGATTATTTTTTCAAAATAGTCTTATTCATCATTACGCCTATCAGACAGCGCATTATGGTACAACCACTTAATATTGTTGATTATAGGACCATACATAGGACTGGCCATTAGCAGCATCAACGCTTATCTTGGTCACGCTGGTATTACCAGGCTCTGGTAAGGCCATTAGATTAGCTGGCTGTAAAATCGCCATGGCAGCCGCCTTGATCGTAAAGCCATGGGTAACCACGATAATGGCTTGGTCAGGATACTTGCCTGCAAATTCCGTCATAAATGACTTGGCACGATCAGTTATCGTTTCAAAGGATTCACCATGCGCAAGACTCGCGTACGTTGGCAACACATCATGAAGACTGTGATCGAACACATCAGGATATTGTTCCTCCAAGTCGCGGTTTTTTTGACCATCCCAGTCACCGTAGGAAATTTCCAACAAGCGATCATCATAACTGATTGGTAATTGCGCGTTTTCATTCAAAATAGCAGCCGTCTGTCTGGTCCGGTTCAGCGGGCTGACTACCAACTGGTCGGCAAAACTAATATCAAACTGATCACGTAAATTTGCTGCCTGACCCAAACCCACTTCGTTTAAGTGAGTCATTTCCGTATCCATCGTCCCCTGTTTTAACCCTTGCACATTCGCCGACGTTTGGCCGTGACGAATGAAATAAAAGTCTGTCATAGTGCGCCTCCGTTCTTCTTATTCTGCCATTATTATGACATATTATTTCAAACACGTCTGCAAAATATTAATTAAAGAAAGCGACAAAATGATCATAAGGACCGTATGCGATCATGTGTCTGCTGACACACCTTGTTTACTATTACCATCCGCGCTACACCACAATCTTTCAAATTTTGTCGACTGCTAACTAAACAAGATAAGCGCTTGAATATGTGCATTACATCACTTAGAATGAAAGGATAAACAATTAATGAAAGCGGATACAGAGGTCCTAGAATGTTAGCACTGATTATTACGGGGATAGTGTCATTTATAAGCTCAGACTTGGACGACATTGTGGTTCTAACACTCCTCTTTACTCAAGCAGAAAAGTATCAAAAATATCAAATTGTTTTGGGGCAATTATTGGGTATTGGCGGTCTGGTCGTTTTCAGTCTGCTAATTGATTATGGCCTCAGTTTCTTAATCAGTGGGTTGCTGAAATGGATGGGCTTCTTACCGATTTTCTTGGGGATTAAGTACTGGTTTGACTACTATTTTCGTAGTAAAACCGATAATAGCAGCTTACCTCGATCAATCAAATATAACCAATCAGCTATCATTAAGATTCTGAGTATCTGCCTGCTGACGATTTCAAACGGGGCTGATAATATTGGCATCTACGTCCCGTTATTTTCTCAGTATAACCAAACTGAAACGATTCTAATTATCGTTGTTTATGCTATTATGACGCTAGTTTGGTGTTTTATCGGCTATAAACTGGCTAATTTACCCGTGTTAAAGGAAAAAATCGAGGAATACCGGAAATGGGTCATTCCACTCATTTTCATTGCGCTAGGAATCTACATCCTCATTAAAAATAACGCGTTTTAAACGCCTATCTCTCAAATAACTCATTAATTATGGAGGCCTTTTATATGAAAAGGGCAATGTTCATTGGCCCAATCGGCTGTGGCAAGACCACACTGATTCAGCGGCTAAACGAAATGGAAATCAAGTACAACAAAACGCAGACTATCGAGTACTACAACGATATCATTGATACCCCTGGGGAGTACGTGGAGCACCGTTTCATGTACTCAAACTTGATGACTTCAGCCATCGGAGCTGATATTATTGTCTTAATGCAGAGTGCCACTGATCCTCGGGTGATCCTGCCCACTGGCTTTAGTTCCATGTTCAGCAGCCCAACCATCGGCATCGTCACTAAGACTGATGTGGCAACCGATAAAGACGTGGCCATCGTTAAGGACCGTTTAAACGATGCCGGTGCTGACCCGATCATCTCCATATCGTCTTACACGGATACCAACATCGATAAGGTATCTGCGTTACTCAAATAGCACAAGCAGATCACTAAAATCACTATACTGATAATAAGAGGTAACCTATTTATGAACGCACACGTTGTATACGCAAGCATTACTGGCAATAACGAAGACATTGCCGACATCATTTCAGACCAACTCAAAAAACACGGGGTTGAAGTCGATGAGACCGAAATTTCTCAAACGGACGCCGACGAACTCCTGGACGCAGACATTTGTGTCGTTTGTCCTTATACCTACGATGAAGGCGCCCTCCCTGAAGAAGGCATGGACTTCTATGACGATCTAAAGGAGCTGGACCTTACAGGTAAAATTTACGGGGTTGCCGGCTCTGGTGATGTATTTTACGGTGATGACTTTAACAAGGCAGTTGATGCCTACGGTGAAGCATTTAAGACTGCTCACGCTACCCAGGGTGCCGAAAACGTCAAGATCGACCTGGAACCGGTTGAAGAAGACATGGAGACATTAGCGAAATTTACGGATGCGTTGGTTAATGCTGCTGGGAAATAAGCGTTACCTTCTAGGTATTGGTAAAAATTTTATCTCGTTTCTTAACTGAAATACCACTGATATTTGTTTTTGTTCAATACTTCTATCTAGCCTAAACCTGTTCTACAACTCAGATTTCGGCCATTTACACAAATAAGGCGTATTCCGACAAAGTTCGGAACACGCCTTATTTGTGTTAAATTCTGGAATCTACCGAGTTGTATCACACGCTTATTGCCGTTCATCCACAATTTCCACGTTTTGATCGATTTCTTCACTATCATCCGCTAAAATCAAAGTCTGATATTTCGGTTGCAGTTTCAAAGTCATTTGATCACTCAAAAAACGACCGGAATAACTTTTGATGTACATCGGCTGCAGATTGGTTTCAATCTCCTCATCATAATCTTTAAACGGCTGACTGTCATTGATCAGTACCAGCTGAAAGGAAACTTGCAGGGCCACCAAACCATGGTGAGAATAGGGACCAACACCATCGTCATAACTCAACAAGAGTCGGGTATCATCTTTCAAATAGGGTTTGATCTTCTCAATTGCTTCTGGTGACAGGGTTAAATGACGTGTCATTTTCATCGCTTCTTTCGGTTAATTTTGGCTTTATTATGAAAGTTGTCATCACAAATTACAATTAATCTGTTTCAGATTCGCATCACGTTAAATGTAACCGTTTTATTTCCCTTGTGAATTTGTGGTAGAATTGCTTTAATTACCGATTGTTGGAGGTCACAATATGAGCAAAAATCAGTTAACCTGTCACGAAACATTAACCACTACAAGTCACCGCGTATTTAGTTCCGATTTAAACGAACACAACACCGTGTTTGGCGGTCGCATTTTATCCCTCGTGGATGATACCAGCTCAATTGCAGCTTCCAAGGCTGTCCGCCAGGTCCAAGTCACTGCTACCATGGATCACATGAACTTTATTGCGCCCTTTATCATGCAGGATGCCATGCTGATTGAATCCTACGTCACTGGTACCAGTCACCGCTCATTGGAAGTCTTCGTTAAGGGTCTCGGTGAACACTTGCTGACCGGTGAGCGCTTCGTGGGCTTCACCTGTTTTGTCACCTTCGTCACGGTAGCTAATCCGGCTAATCCACCGTTACCTCAAATCGTTCCAGAAACGGATGAAGAAAAGTTTATTTGCAGCGGGTATGCTGATCGTTTGGCAGAACGTAAACGTGACCGGGAGTACCAAAAAGCGTTATTTAAACATCTGAATTTAGAGTAGCAAAAAGACTGAATCCTCGCAGACTAGCGAAGGTTCAGCCTTTTTTTATGGGCTAACTATTAATGAATTTTAGCAATTCTGCCCCGTTCAATATACACACTCAGAATCGCAATATCAGCTGGGTTGACCCCACTGATCCGCGTTGCTTGAGCAATGGTTTCTGGGCGAATTTTATCCAATTTCTGGTGAGCCTCTGTCGCTAAACCATCGATAGCATCAAAGTCGATGTCATCCGGAATCTTTTTGGCTTCCATCTTCTTCATCTTAGCCACATTTTCTTCGGCTTTCTTGATGTAACCAGCGTACTTGATCCGAATCTCGATTTCCTCGATAACTCGGCGATCTAACGGCTGTTCAGATGCTGGAATAAACCGCAGCAGGTCTTTATAAGTGACCCGTGGCCGGCGTAAGAACTCAGCAGCCAAAACACCATCTTTCAGTGGCTTTTCGTTATGTGATTCAACGTAGGCGTTCACTTCTGCAGACGGCTTGACCCGAACAGTGTTCAACCGTTCAATTTCATCTTCAACGGCTTTACGCTTAGCTAAAAAGTTATTGTACCGGTCATCAGAAATGAGTCCCAGTTCATGGCCTTTAGGTGTAAGACGCAGGTCAGCATTATCGTGACGCAAAATCAACCGGTATTCAGCACGACTCGTCAACAGACGATAAGGTTCGTTGGTACCCTTAGTGACCAAATCATCGATCATAACGCCAATATAACCTTCTGAACGCTTCATGACGTAAGGTTCCTTACCCAGCGCACGCAATCCAGCGTTAATACCAGCCATGATACCTTGTCCAGCAGCTTCTTCGTAACCAGAAGTGCCGTTGGTTTGACCAGCGGTGTACAAGTTTTTAACGATTTTGGTCTCTAGTGTTGGCCGCAATTGATATGGCGAAACAACGTCATATTCAATGGCGTAACCTGGACGCATTAACTCAGCGTTTTCCAAACCTTTAATGGAATGGAGAATCTTTTGCTGAACCTCTTCCGGCATTGAAGTGGACAGTCCTTGAACGTACCACTCATCCGTATTGCGGCCCTCTGGTTCCAAGAACAGCTGGTGACGACTCTTGTCCGCAAAACGCACGATCTTGTCTTCAATTGAAGGACAATAACGTGGACCCACACCTTCAATAACACCCGTAAACATTGGCGCACGATCAAGGTTGGCCCGAATAATCTTATGGGTGGTTTCGTTGGTATAAGTTAACCAGCAAGACAATTGGTTTTTAAGTTCCAGGTAGTTTTCGTCAGGAGTTTCGTAACTGAAGTGGTTAGGTTCTTTATCCCCTGGCTGTTCTAGCGTTTCGTCATAGTTGATCGTATTGCCATCAACTCGTGGCGGTGTCCCCGTCTTAAACCGCTTCAGCTCTAAACCGTATTTTTCAAGGTTCTTAGTGAGTTTCATCGCTGGTTGAGAGTTGTTAGGGCCAGACGAGTACATGAGCTCACCGATGATAATTTTGCCCCGTGCGGCTGTTCCGGCAGCAATCACCACCGTCTTAGAACTGTAATGCGCACCCGTATTCGTGATGACACCCTTGCAAACACCATCTTCAACGATCAAATCATCGACGATCCCTTGTCGTAAGGTTAAGTTAGGTTCTTTTTCCAAGGTATGCTTCATCTCAGCGTGGTAAGCGTGCTTATCTGCTTGGGCACGTAAAGCCCGCACAGCTGGCCCCTTACCCGTGTTGAGCATCCGCATCTGAACGTAAGTTTTATCAATGTTCTTGGCCATTTCACCGCCAAGTGCGTCAATTTCACGCACAACGATTCCCTTAGCCGGACCACCAACTGATGGATTACATGGCATAAAGGCCACCATATCCAAGTTGATCGTCATCAATAAGGTCTTATTTCCCATCCGTGCAGCTGCCAGTGCTGCTTCTACTCCGGCATGGCCGGCACCAACGACAATGACGTCAAAGTCTTTGCCTTGATAGGCTTGAATCTCAGGCATGTTGTTTCCTCCTAAATAAGTTCTCTCTTTTACTTACCAACACAAAACTGACTGAAGAGCTGATCCAGTAATTCATCCTGGTAACTATCACCGGTAATTTCACCCAGTTTATTCCAGCACCGCGTCATATCGATTTGAACCAGATCCACTGGCATTCCAGCCGCAATCCCATTCATTACATCGTCTAGCGCAGAACTAGCTTGGTTCAGTAGACCAATATGACGGGCATTAGTGACCATGACGTTACCGCGGCCCGTTTCAATCCCTTCATCGAAGAACAAGTGACTGATCTCGCCTTCCAGCTGGTCGATCCCCTGATTCTTAGTCATGGATGCTTGGATGATCTTAGTACCATTCGCTAACTGCTGTAGTTCAGACAAGTCTAACTTAACGGGTAAATCAGTTTTATTTAAAATGATGATCCGCTTTTCATCGGCTGTGTCGGCCAATAACTGGCGGTCCTCAGTGGTGAGCGGCTCACTAGCATTCAATACTAAGACAACTAAATCTGCGGCCGCAATGGCCTTTTTAGAACGTTCCACACCAATCTTTTCAACCTTATCATCCGTATGATGAATACCGGCTGTATCAACCAGCTTTAAAGGCACACCACCGACGTTAACGTATTCTTCAATCACATCACGAGTGGTCCCGGCAACATCCGTCACAATGGCTTTATCTTCATGAAGCAGTTCATTCAGTAAACTTGATTTGCCAACGTTAGGCCGGCCAACGATGGCAGTTGCTAAACCATCACGCAAAACTTTACCCTGTTTGGCTGTTTTGAGTAACTGCTGAATCGATGCTTTAACTTCTTTAGCTTTTTCCAGCAGTAATTTGGTCGTCATGGTTTCCACATCATCGTATTCTGGATAGTCAATATTGACCTCGACTTGGGCCAAGACTTCCAAAATATCCTGACGCAGATTTTTGATCAGCCGAGATAGATTACCATCCAGTTGATTCAAAGCCACTTTCATGGAACGGTCCGTTTTGGCACGAATCAGATCCATGACCGCTTCAGCTTGACTCAAGTCGATTCGACCGTTAAGGAAGGCGCGCTTGGTAAACTCACCAGGTTCGGCTAGCCGAGCACCCTGACTAATCACGAGCTGCAAAATTTCATTGGTAGCAACTAACCCACCATGACAGTTGATCTCAAGCACATCTTCACGTGTATAAGTCTTTGGTGCCCGCATCACGGAAACCATCACTTCGTCCACTTCCGACTGCGTCTCAGGATCAATAATGTGACCGTAATTGATTGTGTGACTTTTCACCTGATCCAGCGCCTTACCTTTAAATAACGGCATCACCGCTTCAAAAGCATGATCACCGCTCACTCGAATAATTGAGATACCGCCCTCACCAGGCGGCGTTGCAACGGCCGCAATGGTGTCAAATTCACTTGTCGTCGTCATGTTTATCCCTCCGTTAATTAGTTGCTCATATTTTCACGCACAAAAAAAGTGCCCACTCCATGCCCCTAACAGCATGGATAAAGCACTTTGACTACTTTATCTATTTAAGATAAGAATGATTAAGTATCATAATAGACTGGAATGCGGGGAGTGTCAAGGAAAAAAGGTGTGAAAACAAGGTGCGGAAACGAGCGCTTAGATAGCGGCGTGTAAGGTACTGCTGGCATAGGTGCGCCGGTCTTTGGCGTAGCTGTGCCAGCAGTGCCTTGCATGCAGCTGTCTGCTCGTTGGAGCCTGATTAGGCTAGAGAAATGGAAAGCACTAACGGTTTAATTTCCAGTCATCCAGCTTCCCTTTCCTCTATCCCAAACTGGCTTCAAAAAGCAGGGAGTTGCTCGTAAGGGACTAGTAGTCTAAGCCCAAGCCCGTGGCTTACTGCGCTCCCCTTTTCTCTAGCCCAAACTGGCTCCAAAAAGCAGGGAGTTGCACGTAAGGGACTAGTAGTCTAAGCCCAAGCCCATGGCTTACACTACTAGTCCCTTACGCTCCACTCCCTAAACGCTTTTCTACGCACCTATCTCAACGTAATCACTACCGCCCTCTTCGGTTCGGTTCCCGCCGAATAGGTCATGATGTGCTCATTATCCGCCAAGACACTGTGAATTTGTTTGCGCTCGAAAGAAGGCATCGGATCCAGATAAACCGGCTTACCCGTTGCAACTACTTCCCGAGCCATATTTTCAGCTAAGCGGGTCAAAGTTTCTTCGCGCCGTTCACGATAACTGGCCACATCCAGCGTCACTTCCAGCTTCGAAAAACGCTTGTGGTTTAAATAGACCTGCGCCAAACTCTGTAATGCATTGATCGTTCGACCGTGCTTCCCGATCAATAAACCCTCTTGTTCCGTTTCAAAATTGATCGTCAGGTGCCGATGCTTAACCTCAACTTGACTCGTTGCTTCAATACCCAGCTGACTGACAATTTCACTTAAATATTGATTGAGTTCAGTCGCAACCTGCTGATATTCAGCCTGTCGGTCAACGGTTGGTCCCTCAGTAGTCTCAGTAACTGGCTTTGATTCACTCTCGGTGGCTATTTCTGGTTCGGTAGTGGTCACATCCGTAGCCGTTGGTGTCTCATCCGTCTGATAATCAGCCACTTCTGGTTGATCTTTAACAGCCGGTTTAACCTCAACTTTTGCTTTTCGGGCACCAATACCAAAAAAGCCTTTTCGTGGTTGGGTTAATACGGTCACCTCCACTTGAGATTTATCGAGCTGAAGTTGTTGAAGTGCGTTTTGGATTGCACCATCAACGGTCTCGCTTGTATATACAGTCATGACTGCCTCTCCCTTCAATGAACTTCTTAACTTATAGTATAGCATGCGAGTGGTATGCATTTAGCGGGTTTTGCAAATGGTAATATTACAATTTCGCAAGCGCTTGCTTTTCATTTTTCAAACAAAAAAATCTCAGAGCAGTGAATCACCACTCTGAGATCGTTATTAGTCTTTAAAATGAGGCCGATTAACTACTTACGACGGCTTTGTTTAGCACGTCGCATAGCCTTCTTGACTTGCCGTTCGTGTTCACGTTTTTCCCGGTTCTTTTCCTCACGTTCACGACGGATCTTCCAAGGATTTTGAATCACCAAGGTTTGACCCACTTGGAACGCGTTGGTAATCACCCAGTAAAGCGAAAGTGCACTTGGCAAGCTTAACGCGGTGATGAAGATAATCACTGGTGTGGTTACCGTCATCATAGTTGTCATGGTATTAGACTCTGGTTGTCCTTTCATCATGAGCCATGAACTTAAAAAGGTGAAGATTGCAGCTAGAATCGGCAAAATCAAGTACGGATCTCTTGACCCGAGTTGCAACCATAAGAAGTGTCCAGACCGTAAGACGTCGGTCCGAAAAATAGCTTGGTACAGTGCCCAGATAATTGGCAATTGCACAACCATTGGTAAACACCCAGCAACCGGATTAACGCCAGCTTCACTATAGAGCTTTTGCTGCTCTTCACGTAGCTTAGCCATGGTTTCCTGGTCACGAGAGGAATACTTTTTCTGCAATGCCTTTAACTGTGGCTGGATTTCTTGGGTCTTTTTCATGCTTCGCGTTTGGAAAATCATCAATGGTAAGATGACGATCCGCACAATAATAGTAAAGACGATAATCCCCATACCATACCCACCAAAGACGTGGGCTAACCAAATAATGGCTCGGGAGAAGTTTAATAGGATAACACCATCCCAAAACCCTGTGCTATGTTCAGTAATCGGTTGGTTACCGCAAGCTGTTAGGAAAACGGATAGCCCAACAATACCAAACATAGTGATAAATCGCTTTAATTTTTTCACTAGTCTTCCTCGCTATAATCGTTATCAAGCAATTTTGCAAGTTTCAAAGCGTGAATCAAATGCGCCTTGATTTCTGGCATTGGCATCTCTGAAGTTGATGGTCTGGCAATGACTAGAAAATCAACATCCTGTTTCAAATAGGGTTTCAGCTCAGTGAGCGATTGCCGAATGCGCCGTTTGACCCAATTTCGATGAACCGCATTACCAATTTTTTTACCTACTGAAATACCAACCCGGAAATGGGGCTGATCTTTTCGATCCATTCGGTAAACTACAAATTGACGATTAGCTACCGACTGCCGTGCTTCAAAAACCTCTTGAAACTCGGCTTCTTTTTTTACACGGTAAGATTTTCGCATATTGCATCTCCAAAACGTCCGCTCTACATTATTTTTACGCAATATAAAAATAAAAGACCACTGATTGGTCAGTGGTCTATGCAGACAATACTTTTCTACCTCTTTGACGACGACGTGCTAAAACCTTACGGCCGTTGCTCGTACTCATCCGCTTACGGAAACCGTGCACGCGTGAGCGATGACGTTTCTTAGGTTGATATGTGCGCTTCATAAAACTTACACCTCCTGATCCTCAGGCATGAAGCCATTATTTACATCTCTAAATGCATTTCTAAAATATAATAGCATATCTAGCGCCAACATCAAAGACTAAATTGAAAAAAACTGCGCTTTTTAATGAATTAAAAAATTTGTTTCATGGTTTAGGGCTGTGGATAACCTGTTAATTTTAGATTTATTTTTAGCCGTTTTTAACAGAGTTATCCACTAGTCCACAGGCTGTGGTTTCTCAGCTATTTTCCTTTGTTGATTCTGGGGACGAACTTGTGAAACACCTGGTATATCAGCATTTGTTTTGCACAGGTGCCTGTGGATAAAAATGTTTCACAACACTTTTGAATGAGTTATACACAGCCTTGTGGAAAACTTTATTCCTGCCTGTGAAACAATTATCCACAAGTTCAAAAGGCTGTGGAAAACTTTTTTATGGCATGCTAAACTAAATTTATCAATTTAATACGGGGAGGAAGAAAAGTGCTTGATTTAGACACACTTTGGGGTGAAATCAAAGATGGTTTCCAACAAAAGATCGCCCCTACTGCATTTAAAACGTGGATCTCATCTGCAGAACCCGTTAAATTAACAAACAACCGTCTAACAATCAAGCTACCATCTGAGCTACATCGTGATTATTGGCAACGCAACTTAACCCAACCGTTAGTTGAACTGGCCTATGAATATGCCCAAGAGGATATTCAGCCAGTTTTTATTGTGGCTGATGATAACGACAGCTCTCAGGTATCCACACTTGCACACCCGGCAACAGCATCCGCTCCGTTTAGTCAAAGCGCTAAACTGAATCCCAAATACACCTTTGATACCTTTGTCATTGGTAAGGGAAATCAAATGGCGCATGCTGCTGCGCTGGTTGTCTCCGAGGAACCAGGCGTGATGTATAATCCACTATTCTTCTATGGTGGTGTGGGCTTAGGTAAAACCCACCTCATGCACGCCATTGGTAACAAGATGTTAGCCGATGATCCGAATACAAAGGTGAAGTATGTGACGAGTGAGGCGTTTACGAACGACTTCATTACCGCTATTCAATCGAAGACTCAGGATCAATTCCGCGAAGAGTACCGAAGTGTTGACTTACTATTAGTTGATGATATTCAATTCTTTGCTGATAAAGAAGGAACACAAGAAGAATTCTTCCATACTTTCAACGATCTACACGACGATGGTAAGCAAATCGTTTTAACTTCAGATCGGTTACCAAACGAAATCCCGAAGCTGCAAGACCGACTCGTTTCACGGTTTGCCTGGGGTTTATCAGTGGATATTACGCCACCTGATCTGGAAACCCGAATTGCCATTTTACGGAATAAGGCTGAAGCCGATAACATTGCGATTCCTGATGAAACCCTAAGCTATATCGCTAGTCGAATTGATTCCAACGTTCGTGAGCTTGAAGGTGCTTTAGCTCGCGTTCACGCCTATTCCAAGATGGTCCATCAGCCGATCACGACTGAACTCGTTGCCAGTTCGCTCAAGAGCTTGAAGCTTGATCGGCGTTCCAGTGAACTCACGATTCCGTTGATTCAAGAAAAGGTCGCCAAGTATTATCACGTGTCACTGGCAGACTTAAAGGGTAAAAAACGGATGAAGACCATCGTGATGCCGCGTCAAATCGCCATGTACCTGTCACGGGAACTCACTGACAGTTCGCTACCAAAAATTGGCAACGAATTTGGTGGTAAAGATCACACGACTGTTATTCACGCTTATGATAAAATTGCTGATGCTTTGAAAACTGATAGTGATTTACAAGCAGAAATTACAAATCTCAAAACCGAAATCGAAAGGTAGTCCTAGTTAGCAAAAAGTAATCGATTTGATCTAAAGTTCAAGTCGGCTACTTTTTTTACTCATTCGAATAGGCTATGATAGACAAGACTTCAAAGAGAAAGATGTGGAAAACTCAAAAAGTTATGCACAAGTTATCCACATGTGCATAACTTACGGTTTATGAGTGTTTCTTAAACTTATCCACAGTATCCACTGCCCTACTATTACTGTTCTTTTATTTATATTATGGATTATAAGGAGTCCCCAATATGAAATTTACAATTAACCGTGCAGCGTTCATCAAAGAACTCAATAATGTGCAACGTGCCATTTCGTCAAAAACCACGATTCCAATTCTGACAGGCTTAAAATTAGTGGCCGACGATTCTGGCTTAACGCTGACTGGTTCAGATGCTGATATTTCCATCGAAACACTGATTCATTCAGATAATCCTGATAATCAGCTGGCCATTCAAAGTCCAGGTGCCATTGTGTTACCTGCACGTTTCTTTAGCGATATTGTTAAACGATTACCAGAAGACAACTTAACGTTAGACGTTACCGAAGGCTTCCAAACAGAGATTACTTCAGGATCTGCATCATTTACCATTAACGGTTTGGATGCTAATAACTATCCTCATTTACCAGAAATCGATGCCAGTGATGCCATTACGTTAACGGGCGATGTTTTCCGGGAATTGATCAACCAAACTGTTATTGCCGTTTCTAATCAAGAAAGCCGGCCTATTTTAACCGGGGTTCACTTTACGTTAGTTGATAATCAGCTCTTAGCCGTTGCTACTGATAGTCATCGGTTAAGTCAGCGAAAGATCGAGTTACCATCTGCAGCATCAGGGACCTATGACGTTATCATTCCTGGTAAAAGTTTAACGGAACTTGCCAGAATGCTTGGGGATGATAATCCTGACGTTGAAATGCGGCTTTCTGAAAACCAAGTCCTGTTTACCATTGGTGACACGATGTTTTATTCACGGTTACTAGAAGGCAATTATCCGGATACTTCACGGCTGATTCCTAACGAATCAACCACTAGTGCTGAATTTGATGCCAAAGGACTGCTTTCAGCCATTGAGCGTGCGTCATTGCTATCACATGAATCACGGAATAACGTGGTTAAGTTAACCCTTGATCCAGCCAACAGTCAGGCAAAGATTTTTGGTAATTCACCTGACGTTGGTAACGTGGAAGAAGCGCTGACACCTAGTGAAATGACTGGGGAAGAGCTTGAGATTTCCTTTAATCCTGACTACATGAAAGACGCCTTGCGTTCATTTGGCGCTGCAGTGATCACGATTTCCTTCACTTCACCGTTGCGGCCATTTACACTGGTACCAACTGAAGATAAAGAAAACTTTATTCAGCTGATTACACCTGTTAGAACTTTTTAAATTAAATCAACAAGTAAAACGCTGATTCAGCTCAAAACTGAATCGGCGTTTTTTTGGTGCTAACGTTTTGTTAGCTAAGCGTAAATTTTTAGTTGCTATTCAGTTAAGAAACCGAATGAAGCTTTTAAAATAAAGGCTATTTTGGTGCTAGAAATTTGATCAATTTCGCCTTTTTTCAGAAATCAGCCATTTTTAACCCAATTTTTGCCAATTTCCTTACAAAACGTTATTTTTAAGCTCTAAGCGTTTTTAACCGAATTATGGCAAAATACCTTATGAATATCGAAAATCGCTTAAATGGCTGTAAATGAAACTGAAACTATACTTTTACCCCTAAAAAGCGTATAATTATAAGAGAAAATGAAGGTGGGTGAAGCCGTGAAAAAGGAAGTTTTCATTGAACCACCCTTTATCACCTTGGGCCAGTTGCTGAAAGAAGAAGCAATCGTTAGTTCAGGTGGTCAAGCGAAGTGGTATTTGAAGGAACATGCGGTTGATGTGAATGATGAGCCGGATAACCGGCGCGGACGAAAACTATATCCAGGAGATACGGTCGATGTCAAAGACGTTGGGCTGTTTTTTATTCGCTTAAAACAGGCTGAATAAGCTTATGAGATTAGAAGAATTAAAGTTGCGTCATTTTCGCAACTATGAGGATTTAACCGTCTTGTTTGGACCAGGTGTCAACGTCTTAATTGGCGAAAACGCACAGGGGAAGACGAATCTGCTAGAGGCTATCTACTTTTTGGCTTTGGCACGAAGTCATCGAACCAGTAATGATCGTGAATTGATTGGTTGGCAGGCAGAAGCTGCCCAAGTGTTCGGCCGGGTACAAAAGAATAGCGGGACAACACCGCTGGAGCTTGATCTTTCCAAACATGGTAAGAAGGCTAAAGTGAATCACTTGGAGCAGGCAAAATTATCGGGCTATGTCGGCCAATTAAACGTGATTTTATTTGCACCGGAGGATTTGAATTTAGTCAAAGGATCACCTCAGGTTCGGCGTCGCTTTATGGACATGGAATTTGGCCAAATGAGTCATAAGTATTTATACAATACGTCTCAATACCGCACGATTCTCAGGCAGCGTAACCGTTATCTCAAGGAATTAGGCAGTAAGAAACAGTCGGATATGGTGCTGTTAGATGTGCTTTCTGATCAGTTGGCGGCTTACGGCTCTGAGATTATTAGTGCGCGCGTCACGTTATTGAAGCGCTTAGAAGTATGGGCAGCTCAGGTTCATCAGGAAATCTCGCAGCAGCGGGAACAACTGTCGTTTCACTATGAAACCAGTGTGAAAGATGATGATTTACTCGATACCCAGCACGTCTATGATGCGCTCAAATTACTGTATAAACAGCGTCGTGATAAAGAGCTTTTTCAGCGCACAACGCTGATTGGACCGCATCGGGATGACTTAAAGTTCTTAGTGAACGATAAGGATGTTTCAAGTTTTGGCTCTCAAGGCCAGCAGCGGACAACGGCACTTAGCGTTAAGTTAGCTGAAATCGATTTGATGCGTGAACAAACAGGTGAATATCCGGTTTTATTGCTGGACGATGTGTTGTCAGAGTTGGACGACAGCCGGCAAACCCATTTGTTGACTGCCATTCAAGATAAGGTTCAAACCTTTTTAACCACTACTAGCTTAAGTGGTGTGGCACAAAAATTAATACACCAACCAAAGATATTTAGGATCAGCGATGGCGAAATTCAGGCTGATCATTAGTTGTTTTAGGGATTTATAGTGAGGAGGATCACACTTGGCTGAAGAAAAAGAAACGAAACAAGAGCGTGCTCGCGAGTACGATGCCAGTCAGATTCAAGTTCTTGAGGGGCTTGAAGCGGTTCGAAAACGACCTGGTATGTACATTGGCTCCACCAGTGCACAAGGACTGCACCACCTAGTTTGGGAAATTATTGATAATGGGATCGATGAAGCCCTAGCTGGGTTTGCTGATGCGATTCACGTGACGGTTCAAAAAGATAATAGCGTCACTGTGATGGATAATGGTCGTGGGATTCCCGTTGATACCCAAAAGAAAACGGGCAAATCAGCACTTGAAACGGTCTTCACGATTTTGCATGCCGGTGGTAAATTCGGCGGTGGCGGCTATAAAGTTTCCGGTGGTCTTCACGGTGTGGGTGCGTCAGTTGTTAATGCGTTATCCTCTAAACTGGATGTCAAAGTTGTCCGTGATGGTAAACGTTACTACATGGACTTTGCCTATGGTCGGGTGACGACCCCAATGAAGGTTATCGATACTGGTTTACCAGAAAATATTCATGGCACAACGGTTCACTTCCTACCGGATTCAGATATTTTCCGTGAAACCACTACTTTTGACATTAAAACGCTGACTACACGGATTCGTGAACTGGCTTTCTTGAATAAGGGACTGCGGATTACGATCCGTGACGAACGGCCAGAAAAGCCAACTGAAGAATCCTTTATGTACGAAGGCGGTATCAAGCATTACGTTGAGTATTTGGATAAGAATACGGATGTGTTATTTGATGAACCCATTTACGTTGAAGGTGAAGAAAAGGGCATTACGGTTGAGGTCGCACTTCAATATACGGATGGCTACCACTCCAACTTATTGACGTTTACTAATAACATTCATACGTACGAAGGCGGTACCCATGAGGAAGGGTTCAAACGAGCTCTTACTCGGATCGTTAACGATTACGCCCGTAAGAATAATTTGATGAAAGATAATGAACCTAATCTTAGTGGGGAAGATGTCCGTGAAGGGATGACTGCCGTTGTGTCAGTCAAACATCCGGATCCTCAGTTTGAAGGGCAAACCAAGACAAAACTGGGTAACTCAGACGCCAGAACTGCTACTGATCATATTTTCAGCGAACGTTTTATGCAGTTTATGATGGAGAACCCGACAGTCGCTCGCAAAGTGATTGACAAGGGTCTGTTAGCTTCTAAGGCACGGGTTGCTGCTAAGCGTGCACGTGAAGTTACCCGTAAGAAGAGCGGTCTTGAAATCAGTAATTTACCAGGAAAACTGGCTGATAATACTAGCAAGGATCCCGCAATTTCTGAATTATTCATTGTCGAAGGGGATTCCGCCGGCGGTTCTGCTAAACAGGGACGTTCACGTTTAACACAAGCTATTTTGCCTATCCGTGGGAAAATCTTGAACGTTGAAAAAGCCAGCATGGATAAGATTTTAGCTAACGAAGAAATTCGGTCACTGTTCACAGCGATGGGAACAGGCTTTGGCGAGGACTTTGATGTTGCTAAGGTTAATTATCACAAGTTGATCATCATGACTGATGCCGATGTCGATGGTGCTCATATTCGTACGTTGCTGCTGACGTTGATCTATCGCTACATGCGGCCATTACTGGATGCTGGGTATGTTTATATTGCTCAGCCACCGCTGTATCAAGTTCGTCAAGGAAAGATGAAACGTTATATTGATTCTGATGAAGAACTGGATGATATCTTAGGTCAATTACCACCATCTCCAAAACCGGTTATTCAACGGTATAAGGGACTTGGTGAAATGGATGCCAGCCAACTGTGGGAAACCACGATGGATCCAGATAAGCGTCGTTTACTGAGAGTCGATCCTAGTGACGCCGCTGAGGCTAACGAAGTCTTTACCACGTTGATGGGGGACAAAGTTGAACCACGACGAGACTTCATCGAAACGAATGCGAAGTATGTTGAAAACTTGGATGTCTAGTTTGAATTGACTGAAAATTCACTGGGGGTCATTGATTGGCGGGTAGTTGAGTGCCCGTGAGACGTTATGGGAGGTACTAAATTTGGCGAATGAAGAACTGCCAAGTCGCATCACTGATGTCGATTTAGCGAAAACCATGCGAACTTCATTTTTGGACTACGCCATGAGTGTTATTGTTGCTCGTGCGTTACCAGATGTTCGTGATGGCCTAAAACCAGTTCACCGGCGGATCCTTTATGGGATGAGTGAGTTAGGTGTGACACCTGATAAGCCGTACAAGAAGTCTGCCAGAATCGTTGGGGATGTCATGGGTAAGTTTCACCCCCATGGCGATTCCGCGATTTATGAAGCCATGGTTCGGATGGCGCAAGACTTCAGTTACCGTTACATGTTAGTTGACGGTCATGGTAACTTTGGTTCTGTCGATGGTGATGGCGCAGCCGCTATGCGGTATACCGAAGCTAAATTAAGCAAGGTTGCCATGGAAATGCTGCGCGATATCAACAAAGATACCATTGATTATCAGCCAAACTACGATGGCACTGAAAAAGAGCCCGTGGTACTGCCAGCACGTTTCCCTAACTTACTGGTTAACGGTGCTTCTGGGATTGCCGTTGGGATGGCGACTAATATTCCGCCGCATAATTTGGCTGAAGTCATCAGCGCGTTGCATATTCTGATGAAAAATCCAGATGCCACCACTGCGGATCTGATGGAAGCTTTACCAGGTCCAGATTTTCCAACCGGTGGTGTCGTTATGGGTAAATCCGGTATTCGTAAAGCTTACGAAACTGGTAAAGGCACCATTACCTTACGAGCTAAAGTTGAGATTGAGGAAGATAAGAGCGGTAAGCAAAAAATCGTTGCTACCGAAATTCCGTACATGGTCAATAAGGCGCGTTTGATTGAACGGATCGCTGATTTGGCACGGGATAAACGAATCGAAGGGATCACGGATGTTAACGATGAGTCTGACCGTGAAGGGATGCGGATCGTTGTCGATGTACGTCGTGATGCCAGCGCTGAAGTTATCCTGAATAACCTCTACAAGATGACCATGATGCAAACGTCATTTGGGTTCAATATGCTGGCGATTGTTAACGGTTCACCTAAAGTTCTGAGCTTAAAAGAGATTTTGCAGTATTATCTAGCTCATCAACTTGAAGTGATTCGTCGTCGGACAGAATTTGAACTTAAAAAAGCCAAGGCACGTGCTCACATTCTTGAAGGGTTACAAATTGCCCTTGATCACATTGACGAGATTATCTCGATCATCCGTAATTCTCAAACGGCTGAAGTTGCTAAAAACGAGTTAATTAGTCGTTTCCCACTGTCTGACAAACAAGCGCAAGCCATTTTGGACATGCGACTGGTTCGTTTGACGGGTCTGGAACGTGACAAAGTTGAAAAAGAATTTTCTGAACTGCAAAAATCAATTGCGGAATACCAAGAGATTTTAGCAAGCAAGGAAAAGCAGAACCACATTATTTACGAAGAATTATTGGAGATCCAAAATAAATTTGGGGATCCTCGTCGGACTGAATTAATGGTCGGTGAAGTTTTGAGTCTCGAAGACGAAGATTTGATCGAAGAAGAAAACGTGATGATTTCCCTGACTCACAACGGGTACATCAAACGGTTACCAACGTCTGAGTTTAAGGCGCAAAACCGTGGTGGCCGTGGGATTCAAGGAATGGGGATTCATGACGATGACTTCATCGAACACTTGGTTTCCACTTCAACACATGACGTGCTGCTATTCTTCACTAATGCTGGTAAAGTGTACCGGATGAAGGGCTATGAAATTCCTGAATACGGTCGCTCAGCTAAGGGAATTCCAGTAATCAACTTGCTGAATATTGAAGCTGGCGAGAAGATTCAAGCGGTTATCAACGTATCAGATGCGGCGGGTGATCAAGAGAAGTACCTCTTCTTCACAACGTTGCACGGGACCGTTAAGCGAACGCCTGTTAGCGAATTCTCTAATATTCGCAGCAATGGGCTAAAAGCGTTGAGCTTGAAGGATGATGACGAGTTGATCAATGTGTCCATCGTTGATGATGAACAATGCATGATCATTGGGACGCATTCTGGTTACGCCGTTAGCTTTAAAGCCAGCGATGTTCGGTCGATGGGCCGGTCAGCTACAGGTGTGCGTGGTGTTCGTCTTCGTGAGAACGATTATGTTGTTGGTTCGGCTATTTTAGAGCCAAATGACAACGTCTTCGTTATTTCCGAAAAAGGCTACGGTAAACAGACACCGGCTAGCGAGTATGCCATTAAAGGTCGTGGTGGTAAGGGTATCAAGACCATCAACGTTACCGAAAAGAATGGTCCGCTTGCTGGATTAACGACTGTTACCGGTGAAGAAGATGTCATGCTGATTACCGATAAAGGCGTGATGATTCGATTCGGTGTGGAAAATGTTTCGCAGACTGGTCGGGCAACTTTAGGTGTTCACCTAATCCGCTTGGATGAGGACGCGAAAGTTGCTACCATGGCGGTTGTTGAAAAAGAAGCGCCTGCAGATGAATCGGATGAAACAGATTCAGCCGAGTCAACTGATGATGGCGATACATCTTTAGACCGATTAGTTAATCGGGCGACGGATGATGATACTGATTCATCAGCTGATAACGATGATGATAGCGATAACGAATAAATAAAATACAGTATTTAAAAGAACGGCACTGAAGGCCGTTCTTTTTTGCGTAGTTAGAAAGTATAACCACCATCTCTTGTCAGGTTAGTTTAAAATATTTTGTCGTTTTAAGGGTTGCAGCAGTGAAATTACGGGGGTGAGCAGCTAACTGCAGGCAACCGGATTACAGAATAGCATTGCATATTTGAATGAACTTTGGTAGAATAGCATTCTGTGAGTAATCCATTCGGAAGACTCTCCTTGCTCTCTTAAAACTCAATGAAGAGGGCCTGAAGTCCATAAGGAGGTGCAAATTTCATGAAGTATGAAATTACCTACATCATTCGTCCAGACCTTGACGATGCAGCAAAGACCGCATTGGTTGATCGTTTCGACAAGATTTTGACTGATAATGGTGCAGATTTAATCGATTCAAAAGACTGGAAGAAGACTCGTTTCGCATACGAAATTGGCGGTTACAATGAAGGTTTATACCACATTGTTAACTTAAACGCTAACGACGATAAAGCTTTAAACGAATTCGACCGTCTTTCAAAGATCAATGACGATATTCTTCGTCACATGATCGTAAAACGCGAAGACTAATTTTTGACATTTAATGACTGAGAGGAGCGGGTCGTATGATCAACCGGGCAGTGCTTACCGGACGCTTGACAAGAGATGTTGATTTGCGGTATACCCCAAGCGGGGCGGCAGTTGGGAACTTTACGTTAGCTGTTGATCGGCAATTTACCAATCAAAACAACGAACGTGAAGCTGACTTTATCAACTGTGTTATTTGGCGGAAATCAGCCGAGAACTTTGCTAATTTTACTCATAAGGGTGCGTTAGTAGGGATTGATGGCCGGATTCAAACCAGAAACTACGAAAATCAGCAGGGTCAAAGGGTCTACGTTACCGAAGTTGTTGTTGAAAACTTTGCTTTATTAGAACCGCGTTCAGCGAATAATAATGCAGGGAATGCTAACAACGGTGGTAACTATAATGCACCCACTGGCAATGCTCCTCAGAACACTAGTCCGTTTGGTGATCCAAACACCAATGGAGCGGCTAACAATAATCAGAATAACGGTAATAATCAAACGGACCCATTTGCAAATAATGGTGATTCGATTGATATTTCCGATGATGATTTACCGTTCTAAACGGATCGAATTGGAGGGAAAATCATGGCTCAACAAAGAAGAGGTGGCCGTCGTCGTCGTAAAGTCGACTTCATCGCCGCAAACCACATCGAATACATCGATTACAAAGATACTAACTTATTGGAACGTTTCGTTTCAGAACGCGGTAAGATTTTGCCACGTCGGGTTACTGGCACTAGTGCCAAGAACCAACGTAAGTTAACCATCGCTATCAAGCGTGCACGGATCATGGGCTTAATGCCATTCGTTGTTGCTGACTAATATAGTGAGTGAAAAGGCATCAACCAGTACAGCTGGTTGATGCCTTTTTTGTACGCGTTGTTAAGCTTGTGAAACAAGTTTTACAAATTGGTTAATTGGTATGGTATGTGAAAGTAGGCGTGTTATAGTAAACTATGGGATTAATGGGACTGACAGCTGATCGTTAATATGAAGAATTCAGCAAGGAGCAGTATAATTTAATGAAAAATAGTAACCAATTAAGTAAACAAAAGGAACCATATGATCAGCATTTTGAGTGTAATATAGAGAAATGCTGGTTGCGTATGGGAATTGTCACCGTCACGCTGTTAACGGGATTTACTTTCAGTATGGCGGTAACTGGTGTCCAGGCAGCGGCTGAGGGTCAAGCAACTCAAGAAACTAAAGCTAATACTGTTTCCTCATCTTCTGAGAAAATAGTTAGTTCAAGCACAGATAAAAACGGGCAATCAAATGATGAAAAATCATCGGCATCGAGTAGTAGCGATACATCAACAACAAATGCCAGCAGCGCTACTTCTAGCAGTCCGTCGAGTAGCTCAGAGACGCAGTCATCGGAAGCGTCAGAGCAATCTAGTGCGGACAGTTCGAGTTCAGCAAGTACAGACAAGTCGAGCCAGTCTGGTGCAAACAAGCCAGCTACTGATGTAAATGGGCATTCATTGAAACTTGACTCATCGAGCAATCAGAAAACAGCTGATTCTTCGTCTGAAACTAAAACAGTCAACGATAAAACGGCAACGCAAACTGCTGATGTTAAGAAAGATGCAGACGGTAATTATTGGCTACCAGTAGCTGATGAAACAACTGGGATTAACACTTATACCCAATTAACGGATTATACTTACACCCAAAATGCGGATAGCTCAACGTATACTGTTACAGGTTATACAGGTGATTTACAAAAATACCTTGCGGGTGGAACGACACCTGAAAACGGCTATGCAACTGAGATTACGATTCCTGATACTTATAATGGTGATAATGTTACAGCAATTGGTAATAACGCTTTTGATAACGAAGATGGCGATGATCCGATTGCTGTACTAACAAAAGTTACGTTAGGTAAAAATATTACAACAATTGGTGATAATGCTTTTGCTGGTAACGATATTAAAGGCGAAATAGTCATTCCTGATACAGTAACTTCAATTGGTGAGAATGCTTTTGCCAATAATCAAATTTCAGGTACCGTTAAAATGCCATTTCAAGTTAGTATTGGTGATAATGCATTTGCGAATAATCAAATTACCGGTGTTGTGATGGGTAATAATACTTGGTTCACAGGTAACGGAACGTTTGCTAACAACCTGATTACTAGTCTTGATTTGGGAACAGGCGTGACATTAATCGGTAAAGGTGCGTTTGAAAACAATCGACTAACGACACTGACATTACCAGATCAAGTGGGCACAATTAATGATAATGCATTTCAAAATAACAAATCATTAACGACAATTAATTTTAGCCAGAAAGGTAACTTAACGCAGATTGGGACATCTGCATTTGAATCTGATGCATTAACTGCGGTGGCGCTACCATCCAGTGTGATTAATATTGGTGATCGAGCATTTACTAATAATCAAATAACAACGTGGTCTTTGGGTTATCATGCACTAAGTTCAGATTATAAAAATGGACAAACGATTGGGACCAGTGCGTTTGCTAATAACAAAATTAGTGGTTCGATCATAATTCCAGATTCAGTAATTGAACTGGGTGCTTATGCTTTTACGAATAATGAAATTTCTGGAGTAAGTTTAAGTGACAAGATCACCAAAATTAATGATTATACTTTTGCGAATAACAAACTTACAGATCAGTTAGTCATTCCGGATGCAGTCACTAGTATTGGTAAAAGTGCTTTTGCGAATAATGGGATTACCGGCCTAACACTAGATAATAATCTCCAAACAATTGATAATAATGCTTTTGCGAATAATCAAATTAGCGGTTCAATTACCATTCCTGGTAGTGTATATGCAATCGGTGAAAATGCCTTTTTAAATAATCAAATTAGTGAGTTAGTACTGGATAAAGCAAACTCAGGTATTGATCAAACAATAGCTACTAATGCGTTTGCCCAAAATGAAATTAGTAAGGTTATCAATAACTCTGAGAATAATTCTTACGACTATTTAAGCAATCAGCAAGCTAAGGTTACTGTAACTGCAACTGCAACCACAACTCAAATTGAAGGTATTCGCACAGTAATTGAAAAACAGATTGGGATTACACTACCTGAAGTTTTAACGTTTACTGATAGTACTGGTAAAAAGTGGTCGTATGATTCAGTAGCGGATACACTCACTATTCCAAGCGGAGAGACGATGCCGAATCAAGTTACTTTTAAATTTAGCTCAGTTGGTTCGGCCAGTTACGGAACCAATGATTTGGTAGTCAATCTGCAACAGCAAAATTCAACAGGTCCAGCATTAGAAGCTACAACCACGACCATGAAGTATGAGACGCCGGATGGAGTGACCCGAGGTTATATTACCTTAATTGGTAAACCAGGCTATT